>JAISTY010000144.1 GCA_031272375.1 Opitutaceae bacterium
GCCGGCGGCGGCTTGTCGGCCACGCTGCTCTGGACGCTGCCCGAAAAAGGCCGCGTCGCCCGCGTCGAGGCCGCGCTCGCCGCGCCGGAGGACGCTTTCTGGTCAATGGTCTTCGCGCCCGGCCCCGTCTTCGCGGGGGAGGACGTCTCCGCCGTCCAGCTGCCGCCGATGCACCAATACCGCCGCCTGCCGGCCTCGCCGCGCCTGCTGCCCTCCGCGAAGACGCCGCACCCGCTCGCGCTCGTCACCGCGCGCCGCGAAGGTTTCCCCGACGGCGTCACCACGGGCGTTTTCGCCGACCCCGCGACGCTCGCGACGGAGTGGCCGGCCGCCGACAACTCCACCCACGGCTTCTCGCTCGCCGGCCCCGCGGAGGGAACGCAGCCGCACGTGTTCTCGCCGATACCGGGCGGGCGCGGCTCCCGCGCAGCGGCGGGCGCGTCCGTGCGCGCCTCCTGGGGCGTCGCCGCCGCGCCAGGCTTCTGGGAAGGCCTCATGCGCGAGGCCGACGTTTCCCTCAACAACCTGCGCGACGCCCGCGAGCCGACCTCCGCCTCGCACACGGGGCAGATCCTCAACATCATCGCGCTCCTCGACGATGACGCCACCGGCGGCTGGCTCGACGCGCTGAAAGGCCCCGTCAACATCGAGGCCGTCCGCACCGCAACGCACGCCGCGCCGCTGGCCGTCCTCTCCGCCGCCGTCCTCACGCGCGACGCCGGCTTTTACCTCCGCCGCGCCCTGCCGACGCTCGAGTTCATGCTCACGCGCCCGCGCCCGCACTCCGCCTTCGGCGACGACGCGAAAAACAACTCCTACATGTCCTCCGCCGACGCCCGCATCGCCTTCTCCGGCGCCGGGCACACGCCGGCGGTCTGGGAGGGCGCCGACGCCGTCCTCGCGCGCCTCAACCCCTGGCTGCGTTCCTATTCCAAAATCGCCGCGAGCGGCGAGATTCCCTCGTGGTCGGCGGTCCTCGCCCAGCACCGCCGCGACGGAAAACCCGGACAGCTCGCGCACGCCGCAGAGGGCGCCCTCTACTGGCTCTCGCGCACCGGTCTTGGGAACTCCACGGAAGTCGTCCCCCACACCGCCTTCTACAACGTCCGCTTTTACCGCCGCTGGTGGGAGCTGCCCGACCTTTACGAGCTGACCGGCGACAAACGCTTCCTCGACGCCGCGCTCGACGGCGCCCTCCACACCGTCGCGGGTCTCTTCACCCACCCGATCCTCCGCGCGCCGGACGCGACGCGGACGCTTTATCCGGGCAACCGGACCGCCACCAACGCCCCCCTCTGGTGCTGGCGCGGCGAGGAGCGCGGACGCCTCGGCTGGGACGCCGGCATGCTGCCGCCGACGGGCCGCCGCGCGCCGGCCGTGTTTCACATCCCCGAAAAAACCGTCCCCGACTGGCTCACGTCGCCCGTGGGCCTCGGCATCGAGCAGCCGAGCACGTTCCACAACGCCTTCCGCCCGCAAATGAGCCCCATCATGATGTCCAGCTGGGCGGCGCCGCTCCTGCGCCTCGCCGCGCAAACGGGCGACCCTTACTGGCGCGTCTTCGCACGGAACACGCTCGCCGGACGCGCCGCCACCTATCCGGGCTACTACCTCCCCGACCACATTGACCTCATGCACAACCCCGACTACCCGCGCAACGGCCCCGACCTCACCTCCTTCTACTGGCACCACATCCCGCCCCACCTCGCCGCCGTCGTTGACTTCGTCTTCGCCGACGCCGAGGCGCGCACGAACGGCGCCGTCAGGTTCCCCTGGGCACGCCAGCAGGGCTACGTCTGGTTCTCCAACAGGCTGCCGACCGGCGCTCCGGGAAATGTCTTCGGCGACACCACCGCACGCCCGTGGCTCGACCGCGACGCCTTCGGCGCCGACACGCCGAAACTCGACCTCATCGGCGCGCGCGGCGAACGGCGGTTCCACCTGATCGTCCTGAACCAGGGCCTCGGCGAAACGGCGGCGCGCGTGCGCCTCGACACGGGCAAAACAGGCGTCGCCCCCGGCGCGCGCGGCGTCTCGCGGAGCGGCGTCGCGGGCGACGACGGCAGGACGGCCGGGGCTCCGTCCGTCGAAAACCTGCCGCCGCTGGGCGCCGACGGCACCTTGTCGCTCAAGCTGCCGCGCAACGGCTGGGCGGTGCTTTCGTTCGACGCGGCGCGGGACGATTTCTGGCCGGCGCTGAAGCCGCTGAAAACGGAGCCGGTCGCGTTGGAACTGCCGCCGGAATGGGGGGAGGGGCGGGTTTTCCGCATCCGCTCGCCCTTCGGGTTCGACACCCTCCTCGTGGCGCTCACGGGCCGCCCGGAAAACGGGCGCGTCACCCTCCTGCTGGACGACAAGCCGCCGCAAACCGACGCCGTTTTCCCCTTTGAGTTCACCGTCGCCGGCATCGCGCCGGAACAGGACGCGCGCCTGCGCCTGCGGCTGGAAGTCCCCGGCGCGCCGCCCGTCGAGACCGAAACAACCGTTCTCCCCGGCACCCCGTAGGACAACGGCGGCGGCTTGCCGGGCGGTTATCGCGCGGTTTGCCGCGCGGTTCTGCGGGCGACAATCGGGCCGCGCTGCCCGTGCTTGCTGAAATCGGCGATGACTTCAAAGCCGGCGGGAATGTCCCCCGCGGCATACCGGTCCCGTTCCTCGATTTTGTGGAAGTTGAAAAGGTCTGTCGGAGTCTGGAAATCCCACTCCTGTTTCAACGCGTCCAGGACGAACAGCACATCGCAATCCGGCTCCACCGCGTCGCGCCTCTGGTGCCTTATTTCGGGAAGCGACGGCAGCTTGTCCCGCAGCAACGCCCACAGATTGTATTCAAAAATATTGGTGCCGATTATCAGGCCGACCTTGCGCGGTTTTTCCCGCGCGACGAGCTCCGCGGCCTTGATATAGTTGTTTTCAAAAGCCCCGGCTTCTTTTATGAAAAACGCGCGCTCGCGTCCCGCCCGCCAGCCTTTTTCCGGCGACGGCCAAAGCGCGTGACCTTGGTTGAATAATAAAATCGGCGCGGCGCACAGGCACATGATCACCAACGGGAAACGGAACACAATAGACATCCCAGTCCGGCAGAACGCCGCCGCGACAAGCGGCGTGGCGAGCGCGAACAACGGCAATTGCAGGCGCGTTATCCACGGCTGCCACGGAATGCAGAAAACAAAAACAAACGCCGATGCGAGCAGCAGGAACACCGGCGCGCGTTCCCCTTTGCGGCGCAAAAGCACGCAACAAGCCGCCGCCACCATCAATAAATGGAGGCCGTTGGGCGCGACATCGTCACCGATGCGAAGATGCCCGGCCAAACGCGTGGGGGTTCCGTAAAAGCGCGCGTTCCGGCTCAAAGGCGTTCCCTTGAAAACGTGCGACACAATGTTTTTGGCGGCGTCCACAAGCGGCATGACGCTCACTTCGCCCGTCCGGAGCGGCGTGCGGAAGGGAAACGCCGCGTCCGGCAGTTTCGCGAACGACTCGTAGGCCTTTTTCGGCAATACAATCGGGAAATTGGAGTGTATATTAAAGAAAACCGAATGCAGAAACGTCGCCGGCGTGATGGCGGAGACCTCCACCTTCGTCCCGTGATGTCCGCCGAAAAACGGATGCCCATCGAGTTGGTTGCGAACATAATGCGGCATGTTTATAATCAGACAAGCCGCCGCCGCGAACACGGCGCCGGGCAGCCGTTGTTTGTAAAAACGCAAACTTTCGACGGCGAACCAAACGACAAACGGCAGCGCGATCGGATAGGCCGTTCCTTTTGACAGCATCGCGAGTCCCAACGCCAGACCGAACAACAGGCTTTTTATATGTTTCCCCGGCGTTTCCCTCCAATTTATAAAGCAGACGGCGAGCGTTGTTATATAAAAAGTCGCCACCATGTCGTTCTGCGTTGTGGACGCCTGCAGCAACGCCATCGGAAGCGTCGCGAAGAAAAGACACGCCGCGAGCCGCGCTTTTTTGCCGAGTTGCAATTGGCTGCAGACAAGCGAAATCCCGACCAGCGTCCCAAGGAGCGCGCACCATTGTATGGACTGCGACAGCCAGTCGCTGCCGGACAAAACGCGCGTTTGCAGCATCAATAGCTCCGACAGTGGCGCGAAGATAAGCTGCCGCGCGTTGGGGACGAAATAATGCGAGAGGTTTCCGTTTTGGATCCAATGCTCGATGCGCGGCAAATGATACGTCAGCGAGTCGTAATTATTCGGCGGATATACAATGCCTGTGACGAGGGTCGCGCTTAATATAAGCCCCAGAACAAGCGGCATCGCGACCCCGTTTTCCGCCAGAAAACGCCTTCCTTTTTCAACCACGGATTTCACGGATTTTAACGGATTGCACGGATTTACGAGCTGCTTGATTGCATTCGTATTTATCCGTGAAATCAGTGTCTTATCCGTGTAATCCGTGGCGGGTTCGGTTTTTTGAAACCTCCGCCTCATCAGCCATGTTATCAACACAATGTCATGCGCCATCCAGCCGGACAGGATGCCGGCGAATCCGATCGCGTTGAACAGGCCGAGCGTCTCCGTCAACGCCCACGCGAACAAGGAGTCGCACAACGCGGCCAGCAGGAACGCCGTGCGCCAGTCGCGCGTTTTCGCGCTTGTATATAACGCGGCGAACAGCAGCCCGAAGGACGCCGGGAGAAACAACGCCGTCAACAACGTGCTCATTTCGCGCCTCCTTCCGGCGCCGCGGGCGCGTTTGCGGAGCCGCTGGCGGCGGCTTGTTCAGGAAGGGTGCGGGCGCGTCCGGCGCGGCTGCGCGCCCGGGACGCTTGCGTTGTGTTGAATGCAGGCATGGTAAGGCTTTGGTGCGTTTGCCTTTGCCGATGTCTGCGGTGTCTCCTATGTAAAACGCGGCGCCAAAAAAGAGGGGCGTGTCGCACGCCCCTGAACTGGCACCGCTAAGAGCCGGAAGGATGGCGCATCAACACGCCCCGGTTGGGGCGGTTTCAGCGCTGCATCCTTCGTTGAAATTAGCGGTTTCGTTCAGGACAGCAGCCGAAGCTACGCGAAAGTGACTGTTGTGTTCGTGGTTCTCTGGTTCGTGCGGATGGGTGGGTTGAAAGTCCGGGAGGGAGGCGCGGCGGCGGGCGTTTGGCGAGTTGTTTTACGCGCCGCCGGTTTTTTTCGCGGCGCGAAGATACGCCTGGACGTGGGCGAGGTCCTTGTCGCCGCGACCGGAAAGGCAGACGACAATGTTTTCCTCCGGCGGCAGCTTGCCGGCGTCTTTCAGCGCGGCGGCGACGGCGTGGCTCGACTCGAGCGCGGGGATGATGCCTTCGAGACTGGAGAGCAGTTGAAAGGCTTCGAGCGCCTCGGCGTCGGTGATGCCGACGTAGGTGGCGCGTCCGGTGTCGTGGAGCCAGGCGTGCTCGGGGCCGACGCCGGGATAATCAAGGCCGGCGCTGATGGAATAGGTGTCGAGGATCTGTCCCTCCGGCGTCTGCAGAAGGTAGGTTTTGGCGCCGTGGAGAACACCGACCGTGCCGCCGCAAATGCTCGCCGCGTGGCGCCCGGTGTGGAGGCCGAGTCCGGCGGCCTCGGCGCCGACGAGCGCGACGCCGGGGTCGTTTTCAAAGCCGGCGAAAAGCCCCATGGCGTTGCTGCCGCCGCCGACGCAGGCGACCACCCGCGCGGGCAGCCGGTTTTCCTTTTCCAATATCTGCCGCCGCGCCTCGCGCCCGATGACGGACTGGAAATGTTTGACGATGGCGGGATAGGGGGCGGGGCCGGCGACGGTTCCAATGACGTAAAAGGTGCTGTCAAAGGAGGCGGCCCAGTCGCGGAGGGCCTCGTTCATGGCGTCCTTGAGCGTGCGGGAGCCGCTTTCAACGGAGACGACCTTGGCGCCGAGGACGCCCATGCGGTCAACATTGGGGGACTGCCGGGCGACGTCCTCCGCGCCCATGAAAATCTCGCACTGGAGTCCGAGAAGGGCGGCGGCGGTGGCGGTGGCGACGCCGTGCATGCCGGCGCCGGTCTCCGCGATGAGGCGCGTTTTGCCCATGCGTTTCGCGAGGAGCGCCTGGCCGAGGACGTTGTTCACCTTGTGGGCGCCGGTGTGGCAGAGATCCTCGCGTTTGAGGTGGATTTTGGCGCCGCCGGCATGGGCGGTGAGGCGGCGGGCGAAATAGAGGGGCGTTTCCCGGCCAACGTAGTCGGCGAGGAGGGCGCCAAGGGCGGCGTTGAAGGCGGGGTCGGCGCGGGCGGCGTCGAAGGCCTCCGCGACGGCGCCGAGCGTGGGCATGAGGGTTTCGGCGACGTATTGTCCGCCGTGGATTCCGTAATGTGTGCGCATGTGGAGAGGAAATTCTCACGGAAGGGAAACGGGGCGCGGGAAGAAAACGAGGGATTTCTGACGGCGGCTTGTCCCGCGCGACGGCGTTTTGGGAATGGATTCCGCCACGCGAAGCGGTTCCCCTCCGCGCCGTGATGCCGCAAACCGAGCCGCCCAACCGCGCCCTCCTCTCGGAGAAACTCTCCGCGCTGGCCGCCCTCACCCACGAGCGCCCCGTCCCGCTCGGCGAGGTCGCCGCCTCGCTCGGCGGCAACGCGGCGCATCTCCTCAACTTCATCCTCGCGCTCCCCTTCGTCATCCCGCTCCCGACCGCCGGGCTTTCGACGGCGCTGGGGCTGGTCATCGCCGCCGGTTCGCTCCGCCTCATCCAGGGCCGCGAGCCGGGGCTGCCCGCGAAACTCGCCGCCAAAACCCTGCCGGCGGGCTTCCTTTCGAAACTGCTCCGCGCCTCGCGCCGCGTCGTCCTCGTCCTCGAAAAACTGCTGCGCCCCCGCCTCGTCCGGTTCGCCGGCGCCGCGCGCCTCCACGCCGCCCTCGTGTTCTGCGCGGCGCTCGTCCTGCTGCTGCCGCTGCCCATCCCGTTCAGCAACACTTTCCCCGCATGGAGCATCCTGCTCGCCGCCGCCGGCCTCCTGGAGCGCGACGGCCTCGCCATCCTCGCGGGCTACCTCGTCGCCCTCGCCGGCGTCGCCTGCCTGTTCCTCGCCGGCTGCGCGGGCGCCGGCCTCTGGGAGCAAATCCGCGGCTGGTTCTGACGCCCCGCGAACGCCCGGTTTTCTTCTTCCTCTCCGCCTCCTTCGTGCCTTTCTCACCGGCGGAGATTTCCGCCTTTCGCATGAACATCGAAAACACCGTCATCATCGGAGCGGGCTGCGCCGGTCTCGCCGCCGCCATTTACGCCGCCCGCGCCGGCCTCGCCCCCCTCGTCATCGAGGGCAACCAGCCCGGCGGCCAGCTCACCACCACCTCCGGCGTCGAGAACTTCCCCGGCTTCCCCGACGGCATAGACGGCTTCACCCTCACCTCGAACATGCGCGCCCAGTCCGAAAAGTTCGGCGCGCGCTTCGAGGCCGACGCCCTTGTTTCCGCCGACCTCGCCGCGACGCCGAAAATCCTCCGCCTCGGCGCCCGCGGGATCGCCGCGAAAACCGTGATCCTCGCGACGGGCGCCGCGCCGCGGCTCACCGGCGTTCCGGGCGAGCGGCGGTTCTTCGGCGGTGGGGGCGTCTCCACCTGCGCCACGTGCGACGGCGCCTTTTACCGCGGCCAGGAAATCGCCGTCGTCGGCGGCGGCGACTCCGCCTGCGAGGAGGCCCTCTTCCTCACCCGTTTCGCGTCGAAGGTTCACCTCATCCACCGCCGCGACGCCCTCCGCGCCTCGAAAATCATGGCCGCCCGCGTCGTCGCCCACCCGAAAATCGAGGTTCACTGGAACAGCGTCCCCGTCGCCGTCGAGGGGGACGCCGCCGTCGCCGCGCTGCGCCTCCGCGATGTCGCGACGGGCGCCGCGACCACCCTGCCCCTCCGCGGCGTCTTCATCGCCATCGGCCACATCCCCAACACGGCGCTCTTCGCCGGACAACTCGACCTCGACGCCGACGGCTACCTTGTCCCCCTCCCCGGTTCGCAGGTCCGCTCCAAAATCCCCGGCGTTTTCATCGCCGGCGACTGCGCCGACCGCCGCTACCGCCAGGCGATCACCGCCGCCGCCCTCGGCGCCCAGGCCGCCATCGAGACCGAACGCTTCCTCGCGGCGGCCGCCGCCCCCGAAACAGCCCCCTGATTTCCTCAACACCATCCGCCCATGAACACCGCCCTTGTCTCCTCCCTCGCCGACGCCGCCGACGAACTCCTCGCGGGCCTCACCCGCGCGGAGGCCCGCGAAACCCTGCTCGACCACCTGCGCGAAAACCACGCCGCCCTCCCCGCCGCCGAACGAAAACGCGTCGCCGACGCCGTCCTCCTCCTGCTCGACAGGGAGGATTTCTTCAACGCGGTCCCCGGCGGCGACCCCGACGACAACGGCAGCGATGACGACGCGCCCGACGCCGACGAATAGGCTCCCGCACCGCGCCCAAACGAGGAGGTTCGCATGAGGACAAAACCGAAAAACAAGCCGGGGACGGCGCTGGTCGTCTGCACGGGCAACATCTGCCGCAGCCCCGTCGGCGAGGTGTTGCTGCGCCACGCATTGGCGGCCCAGCCGGAGCCGTTGCGAAGCCTGAAGGTCGCCTCCGCCGGCGTCGCCGCGATGCCGTCCTGGCCGGCGTCGGAACACTCGGAAACGGTCTCGCGGCAGGCCGGCCTCTCGCTGGAGGGACACCGGAGCCGCCAGCTGACACAGGCATTGGTGGATGACGCGCTCGCGATCTACTGCATGACCGAGGCGCACCGCCTGATGATCCTCGCCGGCTTCGAGCGGACGGACGGAAAAGTTTTTCTCTGGCGCGAATTCATGCCGCCGGAAAAGACCGGCGACATCGCCGACCCCTACGGCGGCGACCTCGCCGAATACGAGCGCTGCCGCGACGAAATCATGGAGGCCCTGCCCTCGTTGACACGGCATCTGCGCGGGCTGCTTCAAAAACAGGCCCCGCGATAACGCGGACGGCGCGGGCACGCGGGCCGGCTCACCCATGCGACTCTCAACAGGAAAACAAACACCGGCGGGCGGGACGCGGGGGCGCGCGGGAAAACGCGGCGCCGTCCCCGCCACGCTCGCGGCGTCCCTCCTCCTCCTCGCGGGCTGCGGCAGCTTGCCGAAAAAAACGGCGGACATGCGCAGCCTCGCGCTGGCGGACACGTCGGAAACAACCCTGGGCCGCCTGGCCGCCGACGGCATCCGGGAGCATCCGGGCCTGTCGGGACTGATGGCCCTGAAACAGGGGCGCGACGCCTTCCTCGCACGCCTCGCCCTCGCGCGCCTCGCGGAACGCTCCCTCGACCTGCAATACTACATCTGGCGCGACGACTTCACCGGACGCCTCCTCCTGCGCGAGGCCCTGCGCGCCGCCGACCGCGGCGTGCGCGTTCGCCTGCTGATTGACGACATGGGAACCCACCCGCGCGACGCCGACATGCTGGCGCTGGCCGCCCATCCGCTCTTCGAGGTGCGCTACTTCAACCCCGCCCGCCACCGCAGCCTGCGCCTCGCGAACCTGATGGTGGAGTCGGGCCGCATGAACCACCGCATGCACAACAAAACCTTCCTCGCCGACAACGCCGCCGCGATCATCGGCGGCCGCAACATCGGCGACGAGTATTTCGAGGCGCACCCCGACGTGAGCTTCGACGACCTCGACGTCCTCTGCATCGGCGCCGTCGTGCCGGCGGCCTCCGCGGCGTTCGACGGCTTCTGGAACGACGCCCGCTCCGTGCCCGTCGGCCTCTTCTACCCCGGCGAAAACGCGGCCGCGGCGTTGGAGCGCCTGCGCGCGCGCTGGGAACGCGAAAAACCCTCGGAAACCCAGCGGGAATACATGACCGCCCCGCGCGCGAGGGAGTTCGCGGCGCGCCTGCGCGACAAGTCGCCGCCGCTGGAATGGGGACGCGCCTGGGCGCTTTACGACGACCCCGGCAAAAGCCTCGACGACGACGGGGAGGACGCGCCGACCGTGCTGGAGGCCATGAAGCCCTTCGGCGACGCCGCCCGCGAGGAGCTGCTGATCGTCTCGCCCTACTTCGTGCCGGGAAAAACCGGACTGGCATGGCTGGACGGCTTCGTCCGCCGCGGCGTGCGCGTCTCCGTGCTGACGAACTCCCTGGCGTCAACGGACGTCTCGCTGGTGCACGCGGGCTACGCGCACTACCGGAGACCGATGCTGCGGGCGGGCGTGGCGCTGCACGAGTTGAAGGCGGCTCCGGGGGCGGCGAAACGCCGCTGGTTCGGCTCCTCGCGCTCCAGCCTGCACGCCAAAACCTTCGTCTTCGACCGCCGCTTCGTCTTCGTGGGCACCCTCAACCTCGACCCGCGCTCCATCGAGCTGAACACCGAGAACGGCGTCGTCTTCGAAAGCGCGCCGTTCGCGCGGGAACTCGCGGAGTCGTTCGCCAAAACCGTCGCGCAGGACGCCTACGCCCTGCGCCTCGACAGGGGGTTCCTGCGCTGGGTGGACGGCGCGGACGGGACGGTTCTGCGGAGCGAGCCGGGAACCTCTTGGTGGCGGCGGCTGTGCGTGGGCCTCTTCGCCCTCCTGCCGGTGGAGTCGCAGTTGTGAGAAAAAACTCACCGCCCCGCGGCCTTTTCCCCGCAGGAGGTCCGCACGACTAATTTCGGCGGCAGCAGGACGTTCCGCATCCGCCCCGCGGCGGGCGCCCGCCGCCCGATCTGCTTCAGCAGCAGCCCCACCGCCGTCGCCCCCGTCTCGTCGCGGGGCTGCTGCACGCTGGTCAGCTCCAGCCCCAGCGTCCGGTAGACCTCCGAATCGAAATTGTCGTAGCCGGACAGGGCGACGTCCCCCGGCACGGAGAACCCGGCCTCGCGCAGCGCCGTGAATGCCCCGAACGCCAGCATGTCGAACATGCAGACAATGCTGTCGAACGGCAGTGCCTCGCGTTTCTTCCCGCGCACCCAGCTCGTCACCGTCTCGCGCGCCGCCTGGAAAAAATCCCTGTCGCCCGAAATCTCCGCCTCCAGCGCGGGGCGCGGCGGCAGGCCGTGGTCGCGCAGCGCCTCGACGAAGCCGCGCCGCCGGTCCTGGTGCACCGTGTTGCTCGGCCAGAACCCGATCAGCGCCGGACGCCGCCGCCCGCAGCAGATCACATGCTCCGTCACCTGATACATGCCGGAAACGTTGTCGGTCATCACGCAGGGAAAGCCCGTGTTCGGCACGTAGCGGTCGAGAAACACCAGCGGCACCGCGCGCCGCCGGAACTCCTCCAGCAAATCCAGGAACTCCCGCCGCTCCGTCACGAAGCGATCCGGATACAGCAGTATCCCCTTCGCCCGCGCCTCCAGCATTTTTCCAAGCTGCGTGATCTGCAGCTCGGGGTTGTTGTGGTCGTGCGACAGCAGCACGTGGCAGCCGTGGCGCGACGCCTCCGCCTCGACCCCGCGGACAACCCCGCCGACCATCGGATCGCTCGCGTTCGGCACCAGCAGCCCGATCAGGTTCGCGCTCCGCGCCGCCGACGTCCGCGCGGTGACACTCCGCGCCAGAAAGGTTCCCCGCCCCGGAAACGACTCCAGCGTCCCGTCGCGCCGCATCGCCTGCAACGCCTTCCGCGCCGTCACACGGCTCACCTTGAAGCGCTCGACGATCTCCTTCTCCGTCGGGATCTGCGTCTTCACCGGCCAATCGGCCAGGAAGTTCTCCAATTCAAGGCGCACCTGTTGATACAGCGGCAGCAGCTCGATGACGGATTTCGCGGGCATGGCGCGCACGCTGCGCCGCGCCCGCCGCAAGTCAAACGCGCGCGTCGCGCCCGGCCGCCGCGCGGTTTTGCAGTTGCCGCGCGAACACGCCGGACGGCATTTTCGCGCCCCTCCACACGGAACCTTTCCGATGCGCCACTTCCACGTCATCCTGAGCCACGAAATCCGCATGCTCGCCGTCGGCGCGGGCACCTACGTCGCCGCCGTCCTCTTCCTCGCGCTGATGGGCTTCGTCTTCTCCGGCCCCCTCCTCGAAAGCTACACGAAAAGCCCGCAGGAGGTCCCGCCCGCGGTGATGTTCTTCAACGCCTTCTGGCTCCCCGTCCTCTTCATGGTCCCCCTCCTGACCATGCGCTGCCTCTCCGAGGAACGCCGCCGCGGAACGATGGAAACCCTCCTCACCGCCCCTGTCGGCACCGCCGAGGTCGTCCTCGGCAAGTATTGCGCCGCCTACCTCCTCTACCTCCTCCTCTGGACCGCCACGGGCGCGTTCTTCCTCGTCCTGAAACTCTTCGCCGGCGGCGCCTGGCCCTCCGACCCCGCCCCCCTCCTCGGCGGCTACCTCTTCATTGCCGCCTCCGGCCTCTTCTTCGTCGCCCTCGGCATCCTCGCCAGCGCCCTCTCCCGCAACCAGGCCGTCGCCGGCGTCCTCGCCTTCGTCCTTCTCTTCGCCCTCATCTTCGGCCTGCGCTTCGCGGCCTCGGCCGACCTCCCCAACACCGGCGCCGCCCGCCTCCTCCGCGAATCCCTCGGCCAGGCCTCCCTCTTCCGCCACCTCGAGGACTTCTCCGCCGGCATCGTGGACACCCGCCACCTCCTCTACTACGCCAGCGGCGCCGTCTTCTCCCTCGTCCTCGCCGTCCTCTCCCTCGAGGCCAAACTCCTCCACAGCTAAAATGGCCGCGCCCTCCTTCCGCTCCGTCCGCTGGTCCCGCACCGTCAACTTCCTCCTCCAGACGGCCCTCCTCCTCACCCTCTTCGCCGGCCTCAACCACGTTGCAAGGCACTACGCCTGGCGCTTCGACCTCACCGCCCAACGCCGCCACTCCCTCTCCCCCGAAACCCTCTCCTACCTCAAAAACCTCGCCCGCCCCGTCCGCGTCGTCGTCACCCTCGCCCACGACCCCGACAACGACCTCATCACCCAGGCCTGGCGCGACGTCTCCGCCCTCCTCCGCGAATACGCCTACGCCACCGAAGGCTCCCGCTCCCCCGTCACCGTCGAAAACCTCGACGTCCACCAGCGCAAACGCGACGCCGACGCCCTCGGCATCGAGCACGCCAACAGCGTCTATGTCCTCTCCGGCCCCAACCGCCGCGAGGTCACCATGGACGAACTCTACCTCGTCGAGGACCAGCGCAAAAAAGCCTTCCTCGGCGAACAGGCCCTCACCGCCGCCATCCTCGACGTCACCCAGGGCGCCCCCAAAAAAATCTACTTCCTCACCGGCCACGGCGAAATGGCCCTCGACGACCCCGACCCCGCCCGCGGCCTCTCCTCCCTCCACGAACACCTCCGCCTCCGCAACTACGAGCCGATCCCCCTCGACCTCGCCGCCTCGCGCAAAATCCCCGACGACGCCGCCCTCCTTGTCCTCGCCGGTCCCCAGGGCCGTTGCTCCGCCGCCGAGGAGGAGCTCCTCCGCCAATGGCTCGCCGCCCGCGCCGGACGCCTCGTCGCCCTCCTCGCCCCGACCTACCCCCACGGCCTCGAGAACCTCCTTTTCGACTGGGGCATCCTCGCCGACGACGTCCTCATCTACGACAACGACCCCGCCGGTCGCGCCGAAAGCGGCGACCTCATCCTCAACGCCACCGACGCCCCCCCCCCCCCCACCCACACCCACCCCCCCGACAAAAACCCCCACCCCGGCGGCGCCCCCCCCACCCCCCCCCCCCCCCCCCCCCCCCCCCCCGACCACCAACACCGCCGCACCCCCCAC
>JAISTY010000218.1 GCA_031272375.1 Opitutaceae bacterium
CCCCCACTCACAAGGGCGGCCCCGCAAAGGCCGCCCTTGTTGCCACCCCCAACCTTCATCACAAAGGACACAAGTGGTATCACCAAGGGCACAAAGTATTCAACCAATTGAACAGAAAGTGGAAAGAGCACCACAAAAACCCCCTCTCCCCTGCGCCCCCGCCACCAGTTTCACAATTTCCCTCTACCTATAAGTTCCACCCTCCGCTCTTTCCTAATTTCTAATTTCTAATTGCCCCATTCCTTTGCGCTCTTTGCGTTCTTTGTGGCCGTCGCATTCTCCGAATCCCGACGCCAAACCTGCCCCCCCCATGTGGCTCTGCACCCGACACGGCGTCTTTAGCATCGTCCGCAAAAAGGCGGGAGAAATCCACGTCCGCGCGCGCTGCCGGAAGGACCTCGAGGCGCTCTGCGACGCCGCCGCGCTCGACCAGTCCAAAATCATCCGCACCTACCCGGCGGACTACCGCTGGCGCCTCGTCGTCGGCCAAGCCCAATACGAAATCCTCATGGACGCCATCGTCGCCAGCCTCGACTACCCCAACTTCAAACCCGTCATCGCCGGCACCCCCGCGCAACGCGACAAGCTGCCGGTTTATTTCGGCTTCCACGCCGACATGGAACGCTGGCAGGACGAGCGCGAGACGCTCCGCCGCCGTTAGCCCCCGGCTGCGTTTCTGAACAAACGCGCCACACGCGCGGGACGCGGTTGGCTTGGAAATCGGTGTTTTGGGGCGGGGCCGGTGTGACGCCCCGCCCTCCGCGTCCGCGGCATGACGCCGCGCCGCCATCAGCCTTCGAGGTGCGCGCGCAGGAACCACGCCGCCTTCTCGTGCTGCTCCAGCAGCCCCACAAGGAAGTCGTTGTTGCCGTCGTCGCCGTTCTTCGCGGCGACCGCTATGCCCGCCCGCAGGGAACGGATGACGGCCTCGTGGTCGTCCCGCAGGGCGGCGACCATCTCCCACTCGCCCAACGCGGCCTCGTTCTCCTTCAGCGCGGCGAGCTTCAAAAGCGCCTTCATCGAACCGGGGGCGGGCATCCCCAGCTGGCGGATGCGCTCGGCAATCTCGTCAATGCTTTCGGCAAGGGCGTCGTATTGCTCCTCGAAAAGCTTGTGCAGCGTCCCGAACGCGCGCCCGGTGATGTTCCAATGGAAACCGCGCGTCTTGATGTAGAGCACATGCTCGTCGGCAAGCAGCCGGGCGAGGACGGCGGCGACGGCCTCGCGCGCCTTTTCGGGAAGACCTATGTTGAGTTTTTCTTTCATGGCAGTGGTGGATTATTACGGCGCGGAAAAAACCCCTCCGCGCGCGGCGGCGCAAGCGGGGAGAATGGGGCGCGCCAAAATCCCCGCGGCGGTCAGACGCGCAGGAGACGGAGCGCGTTTTCGGAAAAAACAAGGGCGCGCGCCTCCGGCGGCAGGTTGTCGCGCGCCTCCGCGGGAAACCTCCCCATCGGGTTGCCTTCGGCGGCGGGTTGCCGCGGGTAAAGGTCGAGGGGATGGTCGCTGCCAAAGAGGATTTTTTCCGGCCCGACACAACGGAGCGCCTCCGAAAAAATCCCGTTGCCGTAAAGAAGGGGGCTGGCGGCGGTGTCGAGGTGGATGTTCGGCGGCAGCTTGTCCGGCGCCGCCTCCCAAATCCTGCCGCCCCAGTGGGCGAGGATGACCGTCAATCCGGGAAACGCCTCCGCGATCGCCCGAAAATCCCCAAGCGGCGTGGAAACGCGCCCCGGATAGGCCGGCAACGTGTCGTCCGTGACGTGGAAGTTGACGGCGAGGCCGAGTTGCGCGGCGAGACCGAGGGCCTCGCGAAAATCCCCGTCTCCGGCGGAAATCCCCTGGGAGTGCGGCGAAAGCTCGCCGAGGCCGGCGAATCCGCTGTCGCGGACGCGGCGGATTTCGTCGGCGACAAGCCGCCGCGGGGCGCGGGTGTTCAGGGCGGCGAAGGCGGACAGGCGGTCGGGGTGCCGGCGGACGCATTCCGCGTAAAACCGGTTCTGTTCCGCGCAGGTTTCCGGGTTCTGCCAATACCAACCCTGGAGGATGGCGCGATCCACCCGCGCCGCGTCCATCGCGCGAAGCAGCCCGTCAAGGCTCGGAAATCCCTGGACGGCGCGCCCGTTCTTGCGGACGCGCGCGGCGAGCGTCCTCCAATGCGGCTCGCGCCGGGCGTCCGCGTAGGCGGCGGGGTTCGCGTTCGCGGCTTCGGGATAAAGGTGGACGTGCGCGTCTATGAGCATCGGAAAACCGGCACGCTGCGCGCGCGCCGCCCCCCGCGCAACGGGTGAATGCGCGCCCCGCACGGGACGGATTTTGCTTTGGCAAAACGGACGACGGCTGGGAGTGTCCCCCCGACACCGCCTCCCGATGAGCGCCAAAACTTCCGCCGCCGCCTCCCCGCTGACGCGCCTCGCGCGCCTCGCCGCGCGGCTGCCCACGCCCGCGAACCTCTACGCGGGCGTCACCGCCTCCGACCTGCCGCGGCCCGACAACATCGTCCTCTTCACGCGCACCTCCGCCCGGCAGCTGCGCGACGGCTCGCACACCCGCCGCCAGCACCACCACCACCGCCACGTCCTGCTCGTCAATCTCGGCGCCTCCGGAACCGCCTGCATTGACCAGCACCTGCTTCCGGGGCGGCCCGGCCAGGCGCTCCTCATCCACCCCCACCAGTTCCACCACTTCCGCGACATCGCCCCGGCGCCGCTCCGCTGGCTCTTCATCACCTTCGAACTGCCGCCGCCGGGCCATCTCGAAGGCTGGCGCGGCGGCTGGCGGACGCTCGACGAGCGCGCGCTCGCCCTCCTCGGCGAGCTTCTCGCCGCCTGGGAACGCCCACCCACCCCCCAGGCGGGCCGCCACCTCGCCGCGACGCACCGGCTGCAGCTCCAGCGGCCTTACTCGGCGGCCC
>JAISTY010000082.1 GCA_031272375.1 Opitutaceae bacterium
AAACGTCCTCCCAAACCCGCCCGCCCCTTTGAAAAACCGCGCGAAATCCCGCGCCCACCCCCAAAACCCCGCCATCCCCACGCCCGCGAACACCCCCAGCGCCACCCCGTTCAACGGCGCGAAAAACGACACCCCCATCGCCACCGCGCCCGCCGCCACCAACCCCGTCCCCCAGCACAGCCAGGGATTGCCGCCTTCGTCGAACCCCAGCGCGCGCCCCGTCAGCTTCCCCCACCCCAACAAGCTGCCGCCAAACAGGAAAAACGATGCCAGCAACAACACCATCGCCTTCAACGGCCTCGCCGCCCTCCGCTCAAAAATCCCCCGCGCCAAACAACACAACCTTCTGCAAAAACGCGAATTACATCAAACGGGGGGGGGGGGAGGCAATTTTAAGCGGTAAAAAAATTTCCAAAAACACCCCCCGTCCCCCCCCAACGCCCCCAAAACCCCACACCATCACCAAAACCCGCTAATCACCACACCCGGGGGGGGGGGAGGCAATTTTATGCGGTTCAACAAGTTGCACACACACCGCGCGTCCGCGCCCAACGCCCCCTCAACGCCGGCGTCCCCGGCCAAACGGCAACTTGTGCTTGTTCCAATCATGCGTTCATTCGTTCGTAAATCGCGCCGCAGAAAGGGACCGCCTCCACGGAACGGCAAGCCGCAAAACACACCCGCCCGCCTCCCGTTAATCCGATCTCCTCCCAACAAAATCACCGCTCCCGCTAATCTCCGCCGCTTCCGTCAAAAAACTTTCCCCGCCACCCTGCCCTCCGTTCCCATGAAAACACGTCTCCCCGCCGTCCTGCTCGCGCTCTCCGCCGCCGCCCTCGCCGCCTCCGAAAACACCACCGCCGCGCCTTCCCTCGACGAGGGCTTCCGCAACCCACCCGACTCCGCCAAGCCCTGGACCCTCTGGCAATGGATGGACGGCAACATCTCCCCGGAGGGCATCACCGCCGACCTTGAGGCCTTCAAGCGCGGCGGCATCGCCGGCGTCCAGCTCTTCCACCTCGACTACGGCCTCCCGCAAGGCCCCGTCACCTTCAACAGCCCCCGCTGGCACGAATTGCTCAACTTCGCCATCAACGAGGCCGCCCGCCTCGGCCTCCAGTTCGGCACTCACAATTGCGGCGGCTGGTCGGCCTCCGGCGGCCCCTGGGTCTCTCCCGAAAACTCCATGCAAATCGTCGTCTCAACCGAAACCCGCGTGACGGGCCCCTCGCGTTTCGACGCCCTCCTCCCCGCCCACAAATCCTTCCTCCCGCCGCCGCACAACACCGACTACCGCGACATCGCCGTCCTCGCCTACCCGACGCCCCCCGGCGAACGCGTCACCTTCGCCGCCGCCGCGCCCAAGACCGCCGTCACCCCCGGCAAGGGCGCCGTTCAACCCGTCCCCGACGGCGATGCCCTGGCAAACTTCGCCTTCCCCGTGGACAACGGCTCCCCGCGCCGCCTGCTCCTTGAGTTTGCCCAACCGTTCTCCGCCCGCCAGCTCATCCTCGCGCCCGCCGCGAAGGACCCCGGCTTCGAGGGCCTCCTCGAATGCTCCGACGACGGCAAAACCTTCGCCACCGTCCGCGCCGTCTCGCTCTTCGGACACCCCGGCCACCAGGAGTATCCCTACCGCCAGAACTTTAACTTCCCCACGGTCTACGCGCGCTTCTTCCGCCTCACCGTCACACGGAGCAAGTCCCCCAAAAACAACCCCGTCCGCCTCGCCACGTTCGCCCTCTCGCCCCGCCTCTCCCCGGAGGATCTCCCCGGAAAAAACCTCGAACAACGCCACTTCTTCCAACCCAAACCCCTCCCGAAAACCCCCGCCAAAAACTCCGCCGCCGACGGCGCCGTCGCCCGCGCCTCCATCCTCAACCTCACCGGCAAAATGGACGCCGCCACCGGACGCCTCGTCTGGGACGTCCCCGCCGGTGACTGGACCCTCCTCCGTGTCGGACACCAGTCCAACGGCATGAAAAACCACCCGCCCCCGACCGGCGGCGAGGGCCTCGAATCCGACAAATTCAGCCGCGAGGCCACCGACGCCCACTGGGCCGCCTTCATGGGCAAAATCATCGCCCTCGCCGGCCCCCTCGCCGGCAAAACCCTCACCAAGGTCGAAACCGACAGCTGGGAGGTCGGTTCGCAAAACTGGACGCCCAAATTCCCCTCCGAATTCGCCAAACGCGGCGGCTACGACCTCACCCCCTTCCTCCCCGTTTTCGCTGGCCAGACCGTTGACAGCCCCGAAACCACCGAACGCTTCCTCTGGGACTTCCGCCGCGTCGCCGCCGACCTCTTCGCCGACAACTACGCCTCCCGCATGAGCCAGCTCGCCCGTGCCTCCGGCCTCGAATTCTCCGCCGAAAACTACGGCAACGGCCCCTTCGACGACCTCCAATACGGCGGACGCGTGGACATGCCGATGGGCGTCTTCTGGATGCAAAACGGCAGCCCAATGTGCTGCACCCTCATCGCCGCCTCCTCCGCCCACACCTACGGCAAAAAAATCGTCGCCGCGGAAGCCTTCACCGCAGGCGAGGCCGGCGGCAACCGCTGGGACACCGACCCCTTCGCCCTCAAACGCATCGGCGACCTCATCCTCTGCTCCGGCCTCAACCGCTTCATCTTCCACGCCGCCACCCTCCAACGCTTCCCCGGCGTCCTCCCCGGCCTCACCTTCGGCAAGGTCGGCAGCCAGTTCAGCACGACCCAGACTTGGTTCCACAACGGCGGCGACCAGTGGCGCGCCTGCCTCGCCCGCTGCCAATGGCTCCTCCAGCACGGCCTCCCCGCCGCCGACGTCCTCGCCCTCGCCGCCGAAAACGCCCCGCCCGCCACCTACGGCGGCAGCGCCTTCCCAGACGTCCCCGCCGGCTACGACTTCGACCTCTGCTCAACCGAGGCCCTCCTCACCCGCGCCTCCGTCCGCGACGGCAACATCGTCCTCCCCGACGGCGCCACCTACCGCCTGCTCCTTCTCCCCAAGGAAACCGCCATGACCCCGCGCGTCCTCGAAAAACTCCGCCGTCTCGCCGCCGACGGCGCCACCATCGTCGGCCCCAAACCCACCCGCGCCCCCGGCCTCCAGGACGACGACGCCGTCCGGCAAGCCGCCGCCAAACTCTGGCAACCCTCCCCGCGCCCCGGCGCCATCACCCACCGCTCCGCCGCCGACGCCCTCGCCGCCCTCAACCTGCCGCCCGACTTCGAGACCCTCGGCCCCAAACACCAGGTCGCATGGAAACACCGCTCCGCCCCGGACGCCGAAATCTATTTCGTCTCCAACCAAAAATACTTCCCCGACGCCTTCGACGCCGCCTTCCGCGTCACCGGCAAAACCCCGGAACTCTGGAACCCCGAAACCGGCGAAATCCGCGACGCCCCCGTCTGGCGCGAGGAAAACGGGCGCACCATCGTCCCCCTCCGCCTCGAAAACTCCGGCTCCGTCTTCGTCGTCTTCCGCCGTCCCGCCGGCAACACCCACCTGACCGCGTTCCTCCCGGAAAACACCCCCACCCCGGACAACCCGCCGCCCCTCGAAATCCTCCGCGCCACCTACGGACGCTTCGACCAGGCGTCCCGCCCCGGCGAGACCGACCTCACCCGCACCAAGGCCGCCAACTACAAACGCATCATGACCCCGGAACGCTTCACCAACCGCGACCCCGCCCCCGGTCGCGAAAAACACATGCTCGTCCTCTACACCTCCAACAACACCACCCGCTCCCAGGCCGCCCCCGCCGACTCCGTCCTCGAACTCCCCCAGCTCCCCGCGACCTTCAAAACCCTCCGCGTCCTCTACGGCAGCTTGTCCGCCGCCCCCGCCGCGAACGACTCCGCCGTTGACGTCACCGAAACCCTCCGCGCCCGCCTCCGCGACGGCAGCTTGTCCGTTGACGTCTCCAACGCCCTCCTCCCGTCCGGCGACAAGCCGCCGCCGCCGCCCCGCGAACTCCGCGTCGAATACCGCCACAACGGACGCTGGAACATCGCCCTCATGCCGGAGGGCAACCGCCTCGACCTCCCCTCCGCCGACGAATACTCCCCGCCCGACCCCGGCTGGGAACTGATCCGCGACGAAAAAACGTCCGCCCCCCCCCTCCTCCTCGCGCGACGCCCCGGCGTCTTCGCCTTCGCCTCCGCCAACGGGCAAAAATTCGCCGCCTCCGTCGCCTCCGTCCCCGCGCCCTCCGAAATCAACGGCCCCTGGCGCCTCTCCTTCCCGCCAAACCTTGGCGCCCCCGGCGCCGTCACCCTCGACCGCCTGATCTCCTGGCCCGACCACCCCGACGAGGGCGTCAAATACTTCTCCGGCACCGCCGCCTACGAAACGGATTTCACCGTCACCCCGGAACAAGCCGCCGCCGGCAACCGCCTCATCCTCGACCTCGGCGCCGTCAAAAACATCGCCCAAGTCATCGTCAACGGACGCACCCTCGCCACCCTTTGGAAGCCGCCTTTCGCGACCGACATCACCCGCGCCGTCAAACCCGGCCCCAACCGCCTCGAAGTCCGCGTCACCAACCTCTGGCCCAACCGGCTCATCGGCGACGAACGCAAAAAGCCCGACCGCGAGTGGACCTCCACGCGCAACCTCGTCGCCTTCCCCAAATGGCTCCTTGAGGGTAAAAAAAGCCCGACCGGGCAGGTCACCTTCACAACCGGCCGCCACTGGTTCGCGGACAGCCCGCTGCTCCCCTCCGGCCTCCTCGGCCCCGTCCGCCTCCTCCCCGCCAAAACCGCCCCGCTCCTCCCCCTGAAATAAGCGCCCCGCCCTCCCCCGGAACCAACGCCGCGCGAAGCACGCCCGCGCGCCTCACCGGTTCCGCCGCGAGGAGCCTTGCCCGCTGTTCCTCTGCGAGGACTGCGACGCCGATCCGCCAAACTGCTCCAACCGCCGCGCGCGAAGCGCCCGCATCTCGTCCGCTATCGCCTGCAACCGCGCCGCGTCCGTCCCCCCGCCGCGCTGCCCGGCGGCAGCTTGTCCCTGACGCAAAAGCCCTCCGTTCAAGACCTGCCCGGCGCCCGCCGCCGGACGCGTCGCCGGCGCCGTCGGCTTCGCCACCGCTATCACCGCCGTCGCCAGCGTGAGGTTCGTCTTCCGCCCGCCGTGCTCGACGGCGATGGTGTCGTTTTCCGCGTCGTAATGGCTCACGGTGAAATTCCCGCCGGTCTCCCCCTGCCTCACCCACGCGACCTCACGCGAGGTTTTGTCAAAAAGCCCGAAATACGTTCCCGCCGGCGTTGTCATCATCCCGCGGAACTCCAGCACCGCGTCCTCCGCCGCCGCGCCCGCGCCCGCCTGATCCCTCGGCAGAAACGGCGTGTCCTCCCGCAACTGATCCAGCGACCCCGCGCCCGCGCCCCCCGTCAACACCGCCGCCGCGCTCCACACTCCGAAAACACATTTGGGGAAAAGTTTCATGATTTGTTTCGAGACGTGGCTAATCGCCCCGCGTTTCACGTCAAGAAAGCTCCCTTTCGCACCCTGCCGGACTCCGTGTCCCCTCCTCCTCGCCGCATTCTCCGGGAAAGATGGTGGACCCTACCAGGTTCGAACTGGTGACCTCCTCAATGCCATTGAGGCGCTCTACCAACTGAGCTAAGAGCCCGAAGAAGGTCGCGCAAAATTCCGTTTCCCCGGTCGGACGCAAGCGTTTTTTTCCGCCAATTTTCCCGGCGCTTTCCGGCGCCTGCCATTGGCGGAGAGGGAGGGATTCGAACCCCCGGGAGGCTTGCGCCTCCAGCGGTTTTCAATACCGCCGCGATAGACCACTCCGCCACCTCTCCGTTTCAAAGACCGCCCCACTCTCGCGGGCGGCGCCGGGGGTGTCAAGTTGCCGCGTCCGCCGCGGTTTCAGGGGACAAAGCGTTTGACGATCAGGGTGGAATTGATGCCGAGCATGCCGAAGGAGTTGTTCAGGATCGTGTCGAGTTTCGCGACTTTGCGGGGGGCGTTGATGACGAGTCCGGGGATGTCGCACTGGGGGTCGAGTTCCTCGATGTTCGCGCAGGGGTGGACGGTGAGGTCGTCGAAGGACGGCAGGTTGCCGGCGAGTTCGAGCGCCCCGGCGGCCCCCATGCAGTGCCCGATGAAGCCCTTGGTGTTGTTGATGTGGGTGCCGGGGCAGTCCTTGAAAATGGCGGCGAGCGCCTGGCACTCCTGGATGTCCCCTTTCGGGGTCGCGGTCGCGTGGGTGTTGACAAGATGAATGTCGGCGGGACGCAAACCGGCTGCAGCAATGGACTTGCGGACGCATTCGGCCTGCCGCGCGGGATTGGGGAGGACGTAGTCGGAGGCGTCGGAGTTGATGCACCAGCCGGCGATTTCACCGTAAATTTTGGCGCCGCGCTTGAGGGCGTCGTCGAGGCGTTCGAGCGTGAAGAGGCAGCCGCCTTCGGAAATGACGATGCCGTTGCGGTTCTTGTCGAAGGGGCGGGAGGCTTTTTTCGGATCGGGGTGGTGGGCGAGGGCGCCTTGGGACTTGAAGGCGGCGAAGATGCCGAAGGTGTGGATGGACTCGCTGACGCCGCCGCAGAGGGCGAGGTCAACCTCGCCAAGGCGCAGCATTTGGGCGGCGTGGATGAGGCCGATGTTGCCGGCGGCGCAGGCCGCGCCGAGGGTGTAGGCGGGACCGGTGACGCCGAGGTTGAGGGAGGTCTCGCCGGCGGGGTTGTTGGCAACGGTGCGGGGATTGTGGTAATGTGACCAGAAACGGACGTCATAGTTGAACTTGGAAATGGCGTAGATCTCGTTCTCGGTCTCGACGTTCCCGTGCTCGGTGACGCCGATGTAGATGCCGGTGCGGTCGCGGTCGGTTTTCTCAATGTCAATGCCGGCGTCGGCGAGGGCTTCGCGGGCGCAATAGATGGAGATGGAGCCGGCGCGGGTGCCGACGCGGAGTTCCTTTTTCTTCTGGTGGCGGAGCGGGTCGAAGTGGCAGACGCCGGCGATGCCGGGCCCCATGTAGCGCAACTCGACG
>JAISTY010000135.1 GCA_031272375.1 Opitutaceae bacterium
GGAAAAGGTCGGCGCGGGCGGCGGCGAAGTCGGAGACCCAGCCGGACGGGGAGGCGGGGTTCGGGGGGAAGGGGGCGTCGTGGAAGAGGAGTTTTTCGTTGAGGCCGTCGCGTTGGGAGGGGTCGCCTTGGTCGCCGTCGAAGGAGGGGGCGTTCGCTGTGGCGGCGGAGATGAGGGAACGGAGGGCGGGGTCGCGTTTGCCGTCAACCTGGCTCCACCAGGTGCCCCAGTAATTGGGGGAGGCGTGGCTGGGGGTGGCGGGAATGAGGTTGGGGGCGGCTGGGTCGGCGACGGCGACGGGCGCGGGGGCGGCGCGGCGCCAGATCTTGTTGTCGGAACGGCGAAGGGCGGAGGTGTCGGGGGCGAGGGTGAAGGTGTAGGCGCCGATGGAGAAGGTGTCGGGGGCGGTCTGGCGCCAGGCGCCGGCCTTGACCGCGAATTTGTAGTGTTCCTCCCAAGTGTGGTCGGCGTGGAAGAGGTAGGTGGAGGTGTTTTGCCCGATGTCGAGGGAGTAGGCGGCGCCGGAGAGGCGCGGGGCGAGGTCGTCGGCGCCGGCGGCGAAGAGGAGGTTCACCACAGAGACACAGAGGACACAGAGGATTTTCTGGGAGGCGCGTGTGAACACTCGCGGCGCAACGGGAACACGGAAGATGACGGAGTTTTTTTGGAATTTCATTGGATTTGATTACACAGAGAGCACGGGGAGGGACGGAGGACACGGAGTTTTTTTTGAACAGAGGGGGGGCATGAAAATCCGTGTTGGCTCGGAGCTTTTGTCTCACACGAAGACACGAAGGCACGAAAGTTTTTTAACAGCAAAGACGCAAAGGGTGCAAAGATTGTTCTGTAATTTATTTATTTTCTTTGAGTTCTATGCGTTCTTTGTGGTTAGGTCGGTTTGGATTAGTGGTTGGTCAGTGGTTATTAGTGGTTAATTATCATGTGTTTTCATCTGTGAAAATGCCTGCAATCCGCGGTTGGCTTAAGGTTTGCTCTTTTTATCTTCTGTTCAAAGGTTTGGACACTTCGTCACCTCCGTGAAACCCCTTGCGCCCTTTGTGTGAAACGAAAGAAAGGAGTTTGCCGCCTCGGTCAGGCGGATCGGGCGCGCCAGGCTTCGACAATCTGCCGCACGGTTTCCTCCAATGTCCGTGTGATGTCCCAGGAGGGGTAATGCGCGCGCATCTTCCTCAAATCGGAGTAATAACAGATGTGGTCGCCGATGCGCGCCTCGTCCGTGTAGCTCCAAATTTGTTTTTTGCCGGAGAATTTTTCCACGAGCGCGAAGGCCTCGATGACGGAGACGCTGTTGGCCTTGCCGCCGCCGAGGTTATAGACCTCGCCCGCCCGCGGGGCCGCGGCGAACGCCGCCATGAAGCGCGCCACGTCGAGCGCGTGGATGTTGTCGCGCACCTGTTTCCCCTTGTAGCCGAAGACGCGATACTCGCGCCCTTCGAGGTTGCACTTGGCGAGATAGGAGAGGAAGCCGTGCAGCTCGACGCCGCTGTGGTTCGGCCCCGTCAGGCAACCCCCGCGCAGGCAGCAGGTTGGCATGTTGAAGTAGCGTCCGTATTCCTGGACAACCACGTCGCCCGCCACCTTCGAGGCGCCGAAGAGCGAGTGCTTTGACTGGTCAATGGTGAAGGTCTCCGCGATGCCGTTTTCAAACGCGGGGTCGTCGTAGTCCCAGCGCGTTTCCAGTTCCCGCAAACGGATGCGGTTGGGGGCGTCGCCGTAGACCTTGTTGGTGCTCATGTGGCAGAAGGGGGCATCCGGGCACGCCTGCCGCGCGGCCTCGACCATGTTGAGGGTGCCGACGGCGTTGGTGTCGAAGTCGTCGAAGGGGATGGCGGCGGCGCGGTCGTGCGAGGGTTGGGCGGCGGTGTGGACGACGACGTCGGGGCGGACCTCCTTGAGGAGGGCGAGGACGCCGGCGCGGTCGCGGATGTCGAGTTCGTGGTGGACGAAGCCGCGCAATTCCGCGGCGAGGCGGCGCTGGTTCCAGCGGGTGTCGCCCTGCGGGCCGAAGAAGACGGCGCGCGAGTTGTTGTCCACGCCGTGGACGGCGAAGCCCATTTCCCTGGCAAAATAGCCGCAAACCTCCGAGCCGATCAGCCCCGAGGAGCCTGTGACGAGAACGCGTTTTTGTTTCATGGCGGGAGAGTCAGGGATTTTCCGGCTCGCGGCGCATGGCGTCGAGGGCGGCGTGCCATGAGAGGGTGGCGCATTTGACCCGCGCGGGATACTGGTGGACGCCCGCGAAGGCGGCCATTTCCGAAAAGTCCCCCGGCGCCTTTCCGGTTGAGAGGATTTCGCGGAATTCGGCGAAGAGGGCCTCGGCCTCCGCGAGGGTTTTGCCGTCGAGCAGGGTGGTCATGAGGGAGGCGCTGGCCTGGGAGATGGCGCAGCCGGCGCCGTCGAAGCCGATGGCGGACACCCTGCCGCCGTCCATGCGGAGGAAGACGGTGCACAAGTCGCCGCAGGTCGGGTTGTCGCCGGTGGCGACGCGGTTGGCCGAGGGCGGGCGCCCGCGGTTGCGGGGGTGGCGGTTATGGTCGAGGATGACCGCTTGGTAGAGTTCGGCTAAATCGTCTGACATGGAGGGTTCGGCGTGCGGGTTGCGGATGAAAAAGCCCGCCACAACAAAACCGGCGCGCGGGAACGCCACACAAAAACGCCGCGTGGCGCGGGCGGTTCATTTGCGGGACTCGTCGAAGAACGCGCCCTGTTTCGGGGAGGGGCGTTTTTCCTGGGGTTCGCCGGAGAGGTGGCGCGGGGGGCGGGAGACCTTGGAGGCGACGGCGGCCTCGCGGTGGGCGACGATGTTGTCGCACATCTTGTGGATTTGGAGGCGGAGCCATTTGAAGGTGGGGCTGCCCTCGGTGTAATCGGCGGGGCCGTAGTGGTCTATGCGCCCGGCCTGGCGGAGGCGGTCGTTCTGCTCGAACTCGGGGTTGGAGTCGGGGTTATAGACGGCGTAGGCCTTGCCGCCGCCAGCCTTGACGACGGAGAAGCTGGGGATGTCGCTCGGCCCGTCGGCGATGTAGATTATGTTTTCCAAGGGGATGCGGCGGTCCTCGGGGAGGATGTTGGAGTTGACGTCAATGGCGGGGTTTTTGTTGGTGCCCTTGTTGATTTCGAAGATGGCGCGGGTTTTGTTGGTGTTGTCTATGATGGAGCCGATCTGGGCGATCTCGGCGTCGGCGCTGCTGCCGAACTCCTCCTGCTTGAGGAAGCCGGGCTGGAGGGGGTTTTCGATGAAGCCGCAGGCCCAGATGCCGTCCACGAGCGGGGCGGCCTTGCTGCCGCGCACCATTTCGGCGATGCCGGTGCTGACGACGTAGTGTTCGAGGGAGATGTCGTGTTTGACGTATTCGGGTTTTTCGGAGGTGAAGGCGCGGCTGCGGGCGAAGAAGTCCGGCATTCCGGGGTAGAAGCGGATTTCGGCGCCGCACTCGCGGAGGACGCGGTTGTTGAGGCCGGCCATCTGACCGGAGAGGACGTAGGTGAGGAGGTGGTTGAGGTAGGCGATTTCGCCGGAGATGACGCAGCCGCGTTTCTTGTAGCGGTCGAGGAGGGCGTTGGTCTCGGCCCAGAAGTTCGCCTCGTTGATGCCGTAGCGCCTGAAGAGCGGCGTCTGCATGTATTCGGGGATGAGCGTCTTGTCGAAGTCCCAAACGCAGGCGATGATGTTCTGGCTGAAGAGGGTGGCGGGCATGGTGGGCGCGGTGGAGCGTCCGGGTTGAAGTCCGCGGCGCGGGCGCTGGCAACTCATTTGTGGGGCGCGCGGGCAACGCCGAAGAGCCGCGCTCAAGGCGCCGCGGGCAGGGGCGCCGGTTTCCCGTCCAGCAGCCAGCTCAGGTTGAAGGCCGCGACATGGACGAACTCGCGGTCGGTTTCCGCTCCGCCCTCGAAGTTCAGGAAGACAAGCCCCTGGCTCGGCGTGCCGGAACGCCCGACGCCAAGGTTGGAGTAGCCGGCGGGTCCCGCGTGAACCAGGCGTTTCACCGGCCAGGTGCGCCCGCCGTCAAAGCTCGCCCAGACGGTGGCGTTGCGGCGTCCCGTGATGATGCTGGCGCCGGCCCGTTTGGGTTGCGCGCCGCCGTCGGAGTCGAGGTTGCTGTAGAGGAGGATGTCGTGTCCGGCGACGGGCAGGCGGATCATGCCGCCCATGCAGCCGTAGGGGTTGCCCCTGGGACCGTCCGGAAGATCGGGGCTGCGGCGGGCGTCGAGCCAGAGTTCGCCGCCGTTGTGGCTCCACGCGAGGAAGCGGTTGCCGTCGCTCATGTGCTCGCGGGAGTTGTAGAGGACGCGCCCGTCGGAAAGCTCCGCCAGCGCGGCCTCGCCCGTGCCCATGACGGGGAAGGGTTTGCTGAGCCGCCAGACCTTGCCGCCGTCGTCGCTGTAAAAGGCCGTGCTGTAATGGAACGGCCGCCATTCCACCGCGTTCGAGTTTTTGGGGCCCATGACGCGCGCGGGCATGAGGAGGCGGCCCTTGCGCGCTCCAAACGCGAGCGTGACGCCCGCCTGCATGGCGGCGACGCCCTCGACCCCCGGCATCAGGCCGAAGCCGTCGGGCAGGGCCTTGCAACTTTCCCGCTCCCAGGTGACCCCGCTGTCGCGGCTGCGGAACAACCACCCCTTGCCGGGTTCGACGAAAAGGACGTGCCCCGTGTTCTCGTCAACCAACGCCCGGCCGCCCCGCGCGTCCGGGGCGATTTTGATGTCCGGCCCCCAGGTGCGCCCCCCGTCGAGGCTGCGGCGGCAGACATTGCCGCCGGGCGTGCGGAAAACAATCAGGGTGCCGTCGGGCGCCGCCACGATCCCGCCCCAGCCGCCGCGGTTCGCCCAGATTTTTTGCGGGGGGATGAACACCGGCTCCCCAAGGAACTCCTCCAATTTCGCCGCCACCGCGAAGCCCATCGGCTCCGCCCGCCCCGCGTCCGCCGCCGGCTCCGCAAGGACGTTGAGCGCGAGGGAACAGGCGGAAACAAGCACCAGAGGGAGGCGTTTTTTTCTCATTGGACAAAGGGGTCTGCGGCGGCGGCTTGTCGCACGGATCACCGGTCCACCTCGCCCAGGACAATGTCAATGCCGCCGAGGATGACGACGGTGTCCGCGAGCGTGTGGCCGAGGCACATGTCCTCAAGGACGGTGAGATTGATGAGCGACGGCGGGCGGATGCGGAGGCGGTAGGGGGTCGGACCGCCCTCGCTGACCAAATAAAAGCCCAGCTCGCCCTTCGGCCCCTCGATGCGCCCGTAGGCCTCGCCGGGCTTCGGACGCAGGTTCGCGGACTTCGTTTTCGGATCCTGGATCGCCCCGGCGGGCAGATCCCGCAACGCGGCCTGCAGGATTTTCACGGACTCACGCATTTCGAGGACGCGCATCATGTAGCGGTCGTAGGTGTCGCCCCGCTTGCCGAGCGGAACGCGGAAGTCGAAACGCTGATAGACGCTGTAGGGGGCGGCCTTGCGGATGTCGTAGTCCACGCCGCTCGCGCGGAGAACGGGGCCGGTGATGCCCGCGTTCACGGCCAGCGCGGGCGGCAGGACGCCGACGCCCTGCGTGCGCGCGAGGAGGATTTCGTTGCCCGAAAGAAGCGTCTCCATCTCGTCCAGGAACGCGGGCAGGCCGTTGACGAGCTTGGAGAGCGCGGCGAGCCAGCCCGGAGGCGGCTCCGCCCTCACCCCGCCGAAACGCATGTAATTGCACATCATCCGCGAGCCGGTGAGGGCTTCGAGCAGGTCGAGGATCTTCTCCCGCTCGCGCAGCGCGTAGAGCAGCGGCGTGAAGGACGTGCCGAGGTCGTTCAGCAGGAAACCCACGAGGCACAGATGGTTCACGATCCGCATCGTCTCGCCCGTGATCACCCGCAGGTATTCCGCCCGCTCGGGAACGCTGATGCCCGCGAGCCGCTCGACCGCCACCGCGTAGGCCCAGTTGTTCGTCAGCGAGGCAAGGTAATCCAGCCGGTCCGTGTAGGGCATCGTCGCCAGGTAGCTGTTGCCCTCGGCGAGCTTCTCGTGGTTGCGGTGCAGATAGCCGAAAACCGGCTTCAGGCGGACGACCACCTCGCCGTCGAGGGTGACGTTCATGCGGAAAACACCGTGGGTCGAGGGATGATGCGGCCCGACGGAAACCTCGAGAAGGTCGCCGTGAAAGGCGTCGGACACCTGCCGGATCGTGGCTGCGGAATCTTTGGTGGCTGCGGGCATGGATGGGATTTCCCGGCCAATGAAGGAGCGCGCGCCCGCCTTGGAAAGGGGAAACTCCCCCCAACTTTGGAATTCAGAATTTCCAAAAAACCCCCAAGGCTCCGCCGCTTTTCCAACGCCTCCCATGAAAGCCCGTCTCGCCGAAATCCTCCAACAAGCCGCCGCCGAACTCCCCGCCGTCCATTCGCGCCCCGAATTCGAGGCGGCCAAGGCCCGCTTCGTCGGCCCCAACGGCGCCCTCACCGCCTGCATGAAACAAATGGCCTCCGTCCCAAAGGCCGACAAACCCGCCCTCGGCAAACTCATCAACGACGCCAAAACCGCCCTCGCCGCCCTCCTCGACGCCGCCCGCGAACGCCTCGACGCCGCCGAACTCGCCGCCGCCCTCGGCAAACCCGTTGACCCCACCCTCCCCTCCCCCGACACCCCCAACGGCTCCCTCCACCCCCTCACCCAAACCCGCGACCTCATCACCGGCACCTTCAAAAAACTCGGCTTCGCCATCGCCGACGGCCCCGAACTCGAAAGCGAATGGTTCTGCTTCGACGCCCTTAACATGCCCGACGACCACCCCGCCCGCGACATGCAGGACACCCTCTTCCTCCCCCCCGACGCCCGCTCCTCGACAACCCGCCGCGGCAACGAGGCCTACGTCCTCCGCACCCACACCTCCTCCGTCCAAATCCGCGTCATGCTCGCCCGCAAGCCCCCCATCCGCATCCTCTCACCCGGACGCGCCTTCCGCCGCGACACCACCGACGCCACCCACTCCGCCAACTTCCACCAGGTCGAGGGCCTCTGGGTTGACCGCAACGTCACCGTCCGCGACCTCAAAAGCATCCTCGACGCCTTCGTCCGCGAACTCTTCGGCGACAGCGTCCGGACCCGCCTCCGCCCCAGTTATTTCCCCTTCACGGAGCCGAGCTTCGAGCTGGACATCAAGGCCGCCAACATGGGCCGCCTGAGCGACCGCTGGATTGAGCTGGGCGGCTGCGGCCTCGTGAACCCGCGGGTCTTTGAAAACGTCGGCATCAACCCCGGCGAATGGACGGGACTGGCCTTCGGGATGGGCTTGGAGCGCGTCGCGATGCTCCTGCACGGCATAGACGACATCCGCCATTTCTACGCCAACGACCTCCGCTTCCTCCGCCAGTTCGCGTGAGGAAATTACACAGAGGGCACGAAGAGCTTACGGAGGACACGGAGCATCCGACCATGAACGAAAACGAAAACACTCTCACGGGAGCCGTCATCGGCGCCGCCATCGAGGTTCACAAGGAGCTTGGCCCCGGTCTTCTCGAATCCGCTTACCAACGCGCCCTCGCGCACGAACTCACCCTCCGCGGCATCCCTTTTGAGGAGCAGAAAAACTGCCCCGTCCGCTACAAGGACATCGTCATCGAAAACGCCTACCGCCCCGACTTCCTCATTGGGGAGAACATCATCGTCGAAATCAAAGCCGTGGACACCCTCGCGGAAGTCCACAACGCCCAGGTCCTCACCTATCTCAAATTCACCAACCGCCGCGTCGGCCTCCTCCTTAACTTCAACTCCACCATCCTCGTCAACGGCCTCCGCCGCTTCATAAAATAACCCAAATCCAAAAGTCTCCGCGACCTCCCTCCTCCCTCCGTGACCTCCGTGTAATAAAAAATCCTCCAAAGATCCCTCCGTGACCTCCTTCTCCTCTCTGTGACCTCCGTGTAATAAAAAAATCCTCCAAAAATCCCTCCGCGTCCTCCCTCTCCTCTCTGTGATCTCTGTGTAATCCAAACCACCTCTCTCTCCTCCATGAAAATCTCCCTCCGCTGGCTCTCCCGTTACGTTGACCTCTCCGGCGTCTCCACCGCCCAAATCACCGACACCCTCCCCATGCTCGGCCTCGAGGTCGAGGACTCCTCCCAACACGGCCTCCCGACCCTCCCCAACGTCGTCATCGGCAAAATCCTCTCCTTCGCCAAACACCCCGCCGCCGACAAACTCGCCGTCGTCCAGGTGGACACCGGCGACCCCGACGGCCCGCGCCAAATCGTCTGCGGCGCCAAAAACTTCCGCGAAAACGACCTCGTCCCCGTCGCCCTCCCCGGCGCCGTCCTCCCCGGCGACTTCGCCATCAAGGTCTCCCAGCTCCGCGGCGTCGAATCCCGCGGCATGCTCTGCTCCGCCCGCGAACTCGGCCTCGGCGACGACCACGCCGGCCTCCTCATCCTCACCCCCCGCAACCTCCCCGTCGGCACCCCCCTCAACGCCCACTACCCCGCCCCCGACACCGTCCTCGACCTCTCCATCACCGCCAACCGCGGCGACTGCCTCGGCCACATCGGCGTCGCCCGCGAACTCGCCGCCGCCCTCGACCGCCCCCTCTCCATCCCCGAAATCCCCGCCCTCGTCGCCTCCCTCGAAAA
>JAISTY010000164.1 GCA_031272375.1 Opitutaceae bacterium
AAGGCGGCGGTGGCGGAGAGGGGCTGGCCGAGGACGGTGCCGTTGTGGGAGAGGTTGGCGTCGCGGAGGAAGGCGGTGGCGTACCAGGTTTCGGAGGGGGAGCGGGCGACGAGGATCCAGCGGTTGCCGGGGATGTCGCGGTGGAGGGCGGCCTGGGCGAGGGAGTGGCGGACGGAGAGGGTGGCGTCGGCCCAGCGGAGGGCGTCGAAGGCGAGCGTGTGTCCGGGCCAGAGGACGACGCCGGAAGCGGCGTCGGCGGGCGGGAGGTGGCGGACGAGGCGGTTGTTGAGGGAGGCGAGGGATTGGGAGAGGGGGAGGAGGCCGGCGGGGGCGTCAACGGAGGCGTTGGTGGAGACGAGGAGGCGCCAGTGTCCGATGGCGATGTGGCCGGGCGGGCGGCGGAGGAGTTTTTTGGCGAGCCAGACATTGGGGGCGGCGGTTTCGAGGCGGGAGGCGGAGACGGAGAAGTTGGGGCGGGAGAGGGAGGGATTTTCGAGGACGAGGCGGGCGTAGCCGTTGCGGTGGGCGGACTGGAAGTCGAGGCCGATGGAAGGGGCGAGGAGGCGGAGGGTGGAAGGGAACCAATAAGGGCAGGTCAGCGTTGCGAGGAGGAGCAACGCGGAGGCGAAGGTGGCGGTTCTGACGAAGGTGCGGAACAAGGGACGGGGAGGGGTAGCCGGGGATTGGGAAAGCGCAAGGACGCGGCTTCCCGCGCGAGAATCCGGGGGATTTTAATTAACCACTAATAAACACTAACAACCCGCTAATCCGAAACGGATTAACCACGCCGGAACTCAAAGGAGAATAATAGGATTATTCTTTCGGGGTTAGTGTTAAATTAGTGTTTATTAGTTGGTAATGAAAAAAAAAGACTCTGTGTCCTCTGTGTTTCTGTGGTGAAAAGCTTCGCGACTTCGCGTTCTTGTGCGGGAGACGGATGAGTTTTTTCTTTGCCGTTCTTTGCGGGGGAGGGGCAGAAGGAGGCGAATGAAATCCAAAGCCGCCCTCCTGTCCGCTTGTGTTTTCAGCGTCGCGCTGCCGTTGTTTCTCGCGTCCTGCGCGGGACAAGTTGCCGCCGCGGGAGGCGGGGGCGCGGCGGGTTTTTCCAATCCGGTGATGGTCGGGGCGGATCCGCATGTGTGCGTTGTCGGGAAGGACGTCTGGCTTTATTCGACCAACGGGAGCGGGCAGTTTTACGTGTTTGTTTCAAATGACTTGAGAAAGTGGGAGCGGCGCGGACCGGTGTTGCGGTTCAAGGATGTGGCGTGGGTGGAGGAAGGGCGGAAAAACCGTGGGGCGTGGGCGCCCGGTGTGATTGAGCGCGGGGGGCGGTGGTATTTTTATTATTCGGTCGGGCCGAAGCCCTCGCGCATCGGGGTGGCTGTTGGCGACGGGCCGGCGGGGCCGTTCCGCGACTCCGGCAGGCCGCTGCTGTCGGACGAAGGCAAGCGCGGGTTCGAGGCGATAGACCCGATGGTGTTCGCGGATCCGAAGACGGGGAAACACTACCTTTACGCCGGAGGGAGCGCGGGGTCGAAGCTGCGGATTTTCGAGTTGAACGACGACCTTGTGAGTTTTGCCCGCGAGATAAAAACCAAGACGCCGCCGAAGTTCACGGAAGGGGCGTTCATGCACTTTCGCAAAGGGATTTATTACCTGTCCTACAGCCACGGGAGCTACAAAACCTCCAGCTATTCGGTGCATTACGCGACGTCGGAAACGCCGGTCGGCCCCTGGACGTATCGCGGGGAGATACTGGCCAGCGACGCCACGCGGAAAGGACCCGGGCACCACTCGTTTTTCACGAGTCCGTTGGACGGCGCGGAACTCATCGCCTATCACCGCTACGAGAACCAGACCGGCGACGGGCCTTACAAGGTGCCGCGGCAGATCGCGTTCGAGCGGATCCGCTACACGGACGACGGGCTGATTGAGCCGATCTTCATGACAGGCGCGGGGCGCGAATAGCGGCGCGGGGGCGTCAGGGGAACAGCGGGCGGAAGAACTGCGAGTCGAGGGCGGGCTGTATCCAGTTGAGGAGGAGGCCGGGGGCGAGGCCGACGAGGATGACCGCGGCGATCAGGAGCAGGGCGCCGAGGCGTTCGGGCAGTGTGATGGGCGGCAGGGCGGCGGCGGGCGCGGCACCGGGGCCGGTTTTTCCGAAGAAAGCCAGCTGCACGGCGCGGAGGGTGAAGGCGGCGGCGAGGAGCACGCCGGGGGCGGCGACGAGCGCCCAGAGCGGGGCGTGACGCCAGGCGCCCACGAGGATGGAAAGCTCGGCGGGGAAGCCGCTGAAGCCGGGCATGCCCATCGAGGCGAAGCCGGCGATGACAAAGGTGAACGCCGCGAACGGCAGCAAGCGGTGCAGCGGCAGCTTGCGGAGGGCGTCCAGCTGCCGCGTGTGCGTCCGCTCGTAAATCATGCGACCGACGACGGCGAAGAGGAGGCCGGCGATGACGCCGTGGGAGAACATCTGCAGGACGGCGCCGGAGAGGGCGCGTTCGTTGCAGGCGGCGAGGCCGAGCATCACGAAGCCCATGTGGGAGACGGAGGAGTAGCCGACGACGAACTTGAGGTCGTCCTGCGCCAGGGCGACGAAGCCGGCGTAGAGGATGCCGACGAGCGCGAGGACGGCGATGAGCGGCTGCCAGAAGGCGAAGCCGCCCGCGAAGACGCCCATGCCCACGCGCAGGCAGCCGTAGGCGCCGAGCTTCATCACAACGCCCGCGAGCAGCATGGAGGCGGCGGTCGGCGCGGCGACGTGGCCGGTCGGCGCCCAAGTGTGGAAAGGCCAGAGGCCGGCGAGGACGGCGAAGCCGAAGAACACGAGCGCGAAGAGGAAGACCTGCCAGCCCGCCGCCAGGCGTCCGACGGCGAAGGCGAGGTCGGCGAGGTCGAAGGAACCGGCGCCGGTGACGCCGTAGGCGCAGAGCAGCCCCGCCATGACGAGCGCGCTGCCGACGAAGGAGTAGAGGACGAGCTTCATCGCGGCGTATTCGCGGTTGGTGGAGCCCCATTTCGCGATGAGGAAGTATTTCGGGACGATGGCGATTTCGTAGAAGACAAAGAAAAGGAAGGCGTCGGCGCTGAGGAAGACGCCATAGACGCCCGCGATGAGGGTGAGGTAGAGGGCGAAGAACTCGCCCGCGCGTTGGGTGATGTTCCAGGAGAAGAGCACGCCGGCGGTGGCGGCGAGGCCGGTGAGGACGACAAGGGTCAGGCTGATGCCGTCGGCGGCGAGGTGGTAGCGCGCGCCGATGGCGGGGATCCAGGAGACGTCCACCAAGTCCGCGGGGATGTCGGTCGGCGTGAAGTCGAAGGCGGCGGTCAGGGTGACGCCCCAGGCGGCGGCGGCGGAGAGGAGGGCGATGACGCGCGAGGCCGCCGGCGAGCGACCCGCGAGCAAGGCGAGCAACGCGCCGGCGAAGGAGATGTAAATGGCGAAAGGCAGGAGGGACATGGCAAAGTTATGGATTGGTAATCATGCGATTAACGCGGAACCGGGAAGCCGTTTCCCCCGGCGGACGGGGCGGCGGCGGGCGGGGACGGGTTCGCGTTTGAAGATGTTCATTGGTGGCTAATTGCAAAACGCGCGCGACGCGGCACGCGCCGGCGCGAAGGTGAAGGGCGCGGAGTTGAGCGCGTCCGGTGCGCGGGGCAAGCGCAATTTGGGAGGCGAACCGGAGACGGCAAAAATTCCAGCTTTCTTCTTAACCTTCGCGCAAAAACCCGTTCCCTCCCGTCCCTTTTCCCATACCGATTTCCGCGTTCCACGCCCATATTCCGCATGTCCACGCATCTTCTCACCGCCCTTGTTTTCACCCCCGCGCTTGGCGCGCTGTTGCTGGCCGCGACGCGGTTGCCCGCCACTCCCTCCAAGCTCATCGGGCTCCTCGCCAGCCTCTCGACGGCGGTTCTCGCGACCCTCGCGTTGCTGCGTTTCGACGCCGCCGACCCCGCCCTCCAGCTTGTCGAGGAGCACGACTGGATCGCGGCGCTGAATGTCCGCTACGTCCTCGGACTCGACGGCCTCTCGCTCGTCCTCGTGCTGCTGACCGCGGTGGTTTCGCCGCTCGCGCTGCTCGCCTCGCGCGCGCTCCCCGACGCGCGCCTTTTCAACGTCCTCTTCCTTCTCATCCAGACCGCGGCGCTCGGCGTCTTCCTCGCGCAGGATTTCTTCCTCTGGTTCCTCTTCTGGGAACTCTCCCTCATTCCCGCCTACTTCCTCATCCGGCTTTGGGGCGACGCCACCGCCGCGCGCTCCGCCTACCAGTTTGTCATCTACACCCTTGGGGGCAGCGCCTTCATGCTGCTCGCCTTCGCCGCCATTTACGTTGCGACGGACACGCTTAATTTCACCGAGCTGGCGGACGCCGCGCGCAGCGGCACCTTGTCCCCGCAACTGGCCGAGCTTGGCGGGGCGCATTGGAAAACCCTGGCGTTCCTCGGTGTTTTCATCGGCCTC
>JAISTY010000168.1 GCA_031272375.1 Opitutaceae bacterium
CTTCGCAATCTCTTCAAAGAAGGCGCTCGAACGATGAATGTTTGCATAAGCGAGATTGCAACGAGTCACGTTTCCGCGAATGCCGCTGTGATATAAAACGCGCTTGAGCGATTGGCAACTCATGCGGTTCGCCGCCTTAATCAGACAGCCGTGGATTTGACGGTTTCGGGAGCCGGAATGACGCTCGACACGATGGCGGCGGTTCTCGCGGGCAGTTTCGGACCGAACGCGTATGATTTTGGCGCCGGGCTGTTCACCTGTTTCCTGCTGGAGGACATCAGCGCGGTTCCCGAACCGGCGAGCGTGGCATTGCTGCTGGGATTTTTCGCGGGTGCCGCGCTGCGTTTCCGCCGGGGACGCGCCGCAAAGTAAAATGCGTCGCAAAGCGTGCCATTCAGGGCGGCTGAAAAGCCGCCCTTCTTTTTGGAGGCGGGAGCCGAGCCCCCGGCATTTATCCGCCGGATTTCGCCGATTACAATGATTTGCAACTTGTTTATTGTAAAGAGTTACATCCGTGAAGTCCGTCAAGATCCGGGAAGTCCGTGGTTGGTTTGGAAGCACGGTTTTTATTCGGGCAATGGTTTCATCCTGTAATCTGTGTAAATCCGCGAAATCTGTGGTTGGTTCGGAAGCCGAATTCGCAAGCAAGTCGGAACGGCCTCCCTTGGCTCACCACCGAAAGCGACAACACCACCTTGACCAGCACCTGCGACTACTTCAAGAAACGCGCCATCCCACACACCGCCGTCCCTCCCCCCTCGCCGCGCGCATTCAAAAACCTCCCCCGTGAAACCCAAAACTCTCCGCGCCCTCCGCGCCTCCTTTTGTTTAACGCTTCCCCTCGCCGCCGCCGACAAGCCGCCGCCGGACTCCTTCCCCGCCGACGCCCCCGCCCAATCCTTCCTCATGATCGGCAACGGCCACATTGACCCCGTCTGGCTCTGGCCCTGGCAGGAGGGCGTCAACCTCGTCCACTCCACCTTCCGCTCCGCCCTCGACCGCCTCAACGAAAACCCCGACTTCACCTTCACCGCCTCCTCCGCCCAATTCTACGAATGGGTCGCCCAAAACGATCCCGCCATGCTCGCCGAAATCAAACAGCGCGTCGCCGAAGGCCGCTGGGGGCTTGTCGGCGGCTGGTGGATCGAACCCGACCTCAATATCCCCTCCGGCGAAGCCCTCGTCCGCCATGGGCTCTACGGACAACGCTCCTTCCAAAAACTCCTCGGACGCAAGGCCGTCACCGGCTTCAACCCCGACGGCTTCGGCCACCCCGGCTCCCTCCCACAAATCCTCCGCGGCCAAGGCCTTGAGAATTACGTCTTCATGCGCCCCAACCCCAAGGAAAACGCCGCCATCCCCGCCTCGACCTTCCGCTGGCGCTCCCCCGACGGCTCCGACGTCCTCGCCTACCGCATCCCCGTCCGCTACGGCGACGACGGCTCCGCCAACATTCGCAAAGACCTCCTCCGCATTCTGAAAGAGTTTCCCGTTGAAAAGGAACCGTTCCCCGTCCGCATGGCCTTCTACGGCGTCGGCGACCACGGCGGTGGCGCCACCAAAGCCACCCTCGCCGCCATCCGTTCCCTGCAAACCGACCCCGCCGCTCCGAAACTCTCCTTCTCCACCCCCGACGCCTTCTTCGCGCAAATCCGCAACAGGACCGCCGCTGACAACTCTGCAATCCGCACAAACTCCTTTAACTCAACATTTTCGGACGAGCTCCAGCATCACGCCGTCGGCTGCTATTCCGCCCACGCCGAAATCAAAAAGAACAACCGCGCCGCCGAAACCGCCCTTGTCACCGCCGAGAAGCTCACCGCCATCGGCGCCCTCGCCTGGGGTGCCGCCTGCCCCCGCGACGCCCTCACGACCGCTTGGGAAGCCGTTCTCTTCCAACAATTTCACGACATCCTCGCCGGCACCTCCCTCCCCGGACACTACGCCGCCGCCCGCGACGCCCACGGCCACGCCCTCCACACCGCCAACCAAGCCTCCTGGCTCGCCCTCCAGAAACTCGCCTGGCAAATCCCAACCACCGACCCCGAAAGCGAATACGTTCTCGTTTTCAACCCCCACCCCTGGCCCGCGACCCTCCCCGTTGAAATCGAAGTCACCACCGCCCAAAAGCCCTCCAAAGCCTACCGCCTCTTCCCCGAAGTCATTGAAAACGCCGCCGGCGAACCCGTCCCCTTCCAAACCGCGCCCGCCAGCACCGTCACCTCCTCCGGACGCCGCACCTTCGTCTTCAACGCCAAACTCCCCCCTTTCGGCTGGGAACAATTCCGCCTCCGCCCCCTTGACGGCAAAAAACGCGACACCCTCGACACCGCCCTCATCCCGCAAACTGACACCACCCTCGAAAACGCCTTCCTCGCCGTCACTTTTGACCCCGACGGACGCATGACACTCCGCGACAAAACCACCGGCGCCACACTCGTCCGCGACGCCTCCGCCATTGTCATGGAGGATCGCACCGACACATGGGGCCACCGCACCGGCCCCTACGACCGCGAAACCTACGACAAACAAATCGGCGAGTTCACCGGCGCCGAACTCCGCGTCCTCGAACACGGTCCCGTTCGCAAAACCATCCGCGTCACCACCCGCTATAACAACTCCACCCTCTCGACCGACTGGACCCTCAACGCTGGCGAACCCGCCCT
>JAISTY010000226.1 GCA_031272375.1 Opitutaceae bacterium
GAGGCGACCATGCGGACGGTGGAGGTGGAGCAGTTTTGCTCGTGTTCGGCGTGGAGGAGGAGGACGAGGTTGAGGGCGGAGGCGACGGCGCCGGTGGGGACGTATTCGTTGTAAGGCTCCGAGAACATCAGGTGGAGGAAGTTTTCGCAGTAGCCGTAGTTGGGGCGGGGGTAATTGAAGGGGAGGCCGCGGGCGACGCGGTAGGTGAGGGCGGCGATGGTGCGTACCTTGGAGATGGCCATCGCGGAGGCGTCGTCGAAGTGGACGAGGTCGTTTTCGTGGTTGTTGGTGGCGAGGTCGGGGTAATAGATGCCGATGGCGTTGATGCCGGAGGAGAGGACGGCCATGGGGTGGGAGTTGCGCGGGTAGCCGGAAAGGGTGCGGGACATGTGCTCGTGCAGTGGGGCGTGCAGGGTGAGGAGGCGCGAGAAACGGGCGCGCTGATCGGGCGTGGGGAGTTCGCCGTGGATGATGAGGTAGGCGGTTTCGACAAAGTTGGATTTCTCGGCGAGCTGCTCGATGGGGTAGCCGCGGTAGCGGAGGATGCCTTTTTCGCCGTCAATGTAGGTGATGCGACTGCGGCAGGAGCCTGTGTTGCCGTAGCCCTCGTCGAAGGTGATGCAGCCGGTTTCGCCGCGGAGGGAGGAGATGTCCAGGGCGCGCTCGCCTTCCGTGCCCGTGAGAACCGGGAGGTGGATTTCTCCACCGTCGAGCTTGAGGAGGGCGGTGTGGCGATGGTGTTCGGACATGGCGCGGCGCATGAAGGCGGTGAAGCGCGGCAGTGAAAAGGGAAATTTGGGGGAGCGGCGGATTTTTTCGGAGGGCGCGGCGAGGGGGCGGCGGACGTTCGCGTTTCCGGGGCGGACGGGGATGTCCGCGTCCACGGGCGGCTGGCAAAAAAGGCCTTGCGCGGCGCGCGGGGAGGCGTTCCCTCCGGCGGCATTGGTTCGGAGAGGTGGCTGAGTGGCCGAAAGCGGCGCTTTGCTAAAGCGTTGAAGGTGTAAAAGCCTTCCGGGGGTTCGAATCCCCCCCTCTCCGCCAGTTTGTTTCGGGGAACGCGGCGTTTGATTTTACTGTTGAAAATCAAACAAATTCCGTTGGTTTCGCCGCGTGAAATTCGAGTGGGACGAAGCCAAAGCCGCCGCGAACCTCGCCAAACACGGGATAAGTTTTGACGAGGCATCGGAGGTTTTCAAAGCCCCCCATCGCATTTCCATATCCGACACCCGCCATGATTACGGCGAGGAACGCACAAACACAACCGGCATGGTCAATGGAATCCTCGTCCTCACTGTCACGCACACGGACAGGCAGGGTGTTGTCTGTTTGATCTCGGCACGACCGGCGAGCCGGAGGGAAAGGAATCGTTATTATGAGTAAAACAGTCCAGTTCACCGAAAGGGAGATCGCAGCGCGGCTCGCCGCCGAGCGCGCCACCCCGGAATACAAGAACCGCATGAAACGCCTCAAAGCCATCCGCGACGAGGACATTGATTTCTCGGACATCCCCGAGGTGGAGTTTGGCAAGGACTCATGGCGTCCGGGGCGCGGCGGCAAACGCCCCGGAGCCGGACGCAAGCCCGGCGGCAACGTCGCCCTTTACATCCGTGTTCCCAAGCCTTGGGCGGCAGGTTATCGCGCCGAGGCGCGCAAAACAAACCGCACCTTGTCGGAGGTGGTCTTCGCCCACCTGCGGCAGCCCGCGAAATCACACTGATTCCGTTTTCCACCGACCCGGACCGTTCAAGCCTCCTCCAACAGACATGAGGCCCACGGGAGCCGCGGCAGGGAAAAAGCCGGGATCGGGCGTCCGCTCACCCGACGGCCTCACCGAGCGGGGCGCCGGTTTTCGAGTAGGTTTCCATACGGTTGGCCGACTGCGCGAGGAGGTCGTCGCAGAAACGGACGCGCCCCGGCTCGAACAGCGTGATGACACAGGAGCCGCCAAAGGCGAAAAGCCCCATGAGGTCGCCTTTGCGGACGGGGTGGTTTCCGGCAAAGAGGTTTTGGATGCCGCCCACCGAGGTCGCGCCGATGGCGACGATGGCAACCTGCCCGAACGCCTCCGTCCGCAGGAGGGTGACGACGCGCTTGTTTTGCACGAGGTAGCGGATGTTTTTTTTGAGGGCGATGGGGTGGACGGAAAACAAGGCGCCGTTGACAAGGCGCGGTTCGCCGGGGACGCCGCCGGCGGGGAAATGGAAGCGGTGGTAATCGGTGGGGCAAAGCCGCGAGATGAGCATGGAGCCGTTTTCGTAGCGGGCGGCGTCGGCGTCGGAGCCGAGCAGTTCGGCGGCGGTGAAACGGGCGCCCTTGGCGTAGATGCCGCCGGTTTCGGCGAGGTTGGGGAAGACGAGGTGGCGCCCGTCGGCGGGGAGGACGGCGAGGCGGGGGTTGTCCGGTTCGGCGACGGGGCGGGCGCCGGGCTTGAGGGCGCGGGAGAAGAAGGCGTTGAAGGATTTGTAGAGGAGGGGGTTTTGGGCGCACTCGCCGGCGTCAATGCCGTAGCGGACGATGAACGGGAGGATTTTGCGGGCGGAGCGGGCGGAGTTCATGTGCCAGCCCATCCACTTGGAGAAGACGGCGCGGCGGACGAGAAGGGCGAGGGCGAGACGTCCGGCGGGGTTTTTGCCGTAGAGCCAGCGGAGCCAGCGCTCGCCGTAGATTTGCTCGGTTTCGGTCCGGCCCGTGGCGCGGTTGTGGAAGAGGGTGGGTTGGTCGGGCATGGCGCCATTTCGCGCGGCACGGGCGCGGGGCGGCAAGGGGATTTGTTCCGGCGCGATTTCCCCGCGCGACGGGCGCGGGGCCTCCGCGGAACGGGCGCGGACGGCCCGCGGGCGCCTTGGGGCTTGCGGGGGGGCGGCGCGGCGGTTGTCGTGCGCGGCTCCGTTATGAGAAAAAAGCTCCCCCGACGCCTGTTTTTGACGCTCCTCGCCGCCCTCCCGCCCGCCCTCGCGGGCTGCTCGGTTTTCGGAAAGAAAAAACGCTGGGACGAAGGGCTGACGGTGGCGCGCTTTCTCGTCGAGGCCCGGCAGGGCGACCTGGCAAGCCGCGTGCGGCTGCCGGTGAGCGGCACGGTCATCGGGCTGGAAGCGCGGGCGGTGCTCACCGAGCTGGACATCACGGACGTCGCGCTGGCCGAGGGGGAGCTGGGGCCGTTGTTGGTGTTCAGCCTGACGCCCGGCGCGGCGCGGGATTTTTACCGTTTCACGGTGCAGAACGGCGGGCGCCGGCTGGTGCTGTTCGTTGACACCCTGCCGTTGGGGGCGCGCCTGATTGACAAACCCGTCCAGGACGGGGCCGTCATGATTTACCCGGAGATGGAGCGGCGGGCCGCGGCGGATCTGGCCCAAAAACTCCGGGAAAGCGCGGCGCGCATCCAGGAGCACATCGCGAATCAACGGTGAGGTTCCGGATGACAGGCGGCGGCGGGCTCCGGCGCGGCGGGCTGACGCTGCTCCTCGCGTGCGCGTGCGGGGCGCTCCCCGCCGCCCTGCCGCCCTTGGTCTGGCCGACCCCCAACCGCGCCTGGCTCGACGGACGCGGCATCGCCGAATACATCCAGCCGACAGTCTCGGGCGATCCGGCATCGGGGCTGTTCGGCGGCTGGCGGAGCGGCGGGAACCAGTTCCACGGCGGGGTGGATCTGCTGCCGGTCTCGCGTGACGCGCGGGGCGAGGCCGCGGACCCGGTCTTCGCGGCGATGCCGGGCGTCGTCCGCCACACGAACACCCGCGCGGGCGACAGCAGCTACGGACGCTACATCGTCATCGAGCACACGGGGACGGAGCCGGCGGCGCTGACGCTTTACGCGCACCTCGCGGCGGTGTCCGTCGCGCCCGGCGACGTTGTGAAGGCGGGGCAGGTTGTCGGGAAAATGGGGCGCAGCGCGGGCGGCTACTCGATCCCGCGGGAGCGCGCGCACCTGCACTTCGAGATCTGCCTGCGGCTCACGGATAATTTCCAGGCGTGGTATGACCGGCAGAAATTCGGCAGCCCGAACAAACACGGCGTCTGGAACGGCCTGAACATGGCGCGGCTCGACCCGCTGGCGTTCCTCAATGCCTGCAGGGAGGGGCGGACGCGCGGGCTCGCGGAATGGCTCCGCGGCATGGAGGAAGCCGCCCGCGTGCGCGTCGCCGCCGCGCGGACGCCGGACTTCGTCACGCGTTATCCCGCGCTGG
>JAISTY010000054.1 GCA_031272375.1 Opitutaceae bacterium
AAACGCGGGACGGCCCTGCCCTCGCTGCACCTCATCATCCTCACCTACGGCAAGGCCAGCCGCCACCACGCCAACCGGCTCCGCGAGGTTTTCCCAAACGTCCCGCAAATAGACCTCTACGGCTCCACCGAGGCCGGCTACCTCTTCGTCGGAACGGCCTTCGCCGACGACTCGCGCCCGGTTGACGCCAACGCGTTCGTCGAGCTGGCGCCCTTCCGCGGGCTTGCGGGCGTCCACGAGGTTCTCGTCACCACGCGCGGGCGGCTCGCGATGCCGCTGCTGCGCTACCGCACGGGCGACGTTGTCCTGAAAACGCCCGGCGGCCACCGCCTGCTCGGTCGGGCGGGTTCGCTGCACACGCGGGGCGACGGCAGCTTGTTCGCGAGCGCGGACGCCGACGCCGCGCTGCCGGACGGACACCCGCTCTGGCATTACCAGCTCGCGCAGGCCACGCCGACGCGCTGGGACCTGCATTACGTCGCCGACAAACCGCTGCCCGCGGAGACCGCCGCGCGGCTCGCGGAGGCACTCGGCGGCGACGTCCGCGTCTCCCTTTTCCGCCACCGTTCGCTCGCGCCGACGCCGGGCGGAAAATTCCTGCTGCTGAAACCGCTGCCTTCGCGGAATTAGGGGCGCGGGTGTTTTTCGGGGGAGCGTTCGAGGCGGAGGGTCTGGTAGCGGTGGACGCCGAGGAGGGAGGGAACCCAGTTTTGGACGTCGGTGTGGATGAGGTGGGTGCGGGCGCCGAAGAAGATCGGGGCGATGGGGGCCTCGTCGAGGAGGCGTTTTTCGGCGGCGTTGAGGAGGCGGTGGCGTTCGGGGCCGTCGGCGGCGGCGGCTTGTCGGAGGAGGGCGTCGTAGGGGGCGTCGCGCCAGCCGGTGCAGTTGTTGCCGTCGTTGGAGCGGAAAAGGTTGGTGAAGGTGGAGGGATCGGGGAAGTCGCCGATCCAGCGGGAGCGCAGGAGGTCGAAGTCGAGGCGGTGCATGTCGGCGATGTAGGCGCGGTATTCGAGCTGGGTGAGGGAGATTTCGACGCCCAGCTCGCGCCGCCACATTTCCTGGACGGCCTCGAAGAGGAGCGCGTTAAGGGGGTCGCTGTTGAACTTGAGGTCGAGTTTCGGAAAATTTCTGCCGTCCGGGTAGCCGGCCTTGGCGAGGAGTTCGCGGGCGGCGGGGAAGTCGCACAGGGGCGGTTTGAGGGCGTCGGGGAGGTTGTAGCCGGCGGTGCCGGGCGGGATGAGGGAGACGGCGGGGCGGCGGGAGCCTCGGAGAATTTTTTCCGCGATGGTTTCGCGGTCAATGGCGAGGGAGAGCGCGCGGCGGACAAGGGGGTTGTCGAGCGGCGGGCGGGTTGTGTTGAAGGCGAGATAGAAGGTTTCGAGGAAGGGGTCGGCGCGGAGGTTGAGAGGGTGGTCGCGGCGCCAGTTGTCCATGTGCGACGGCAGGATGTCGAAGGTGAGGTGGAGTTGCCCGGCGCGGAAGGCGCGCTCGTCGGCGGCGGTGTCGGGGTTGGGGAGGAAGACGACGTTTTCGAGGCGGCAGGCGGGGGCGTCGCGGTGGAGCGGGTTTTTGCGGACGACGAGGCGGCGTCCGGGGGACCATTCGGCGAGGGAGAAGGGGCCGTTGGAGACGAGGTTGCCGGGGCGCGTCCAGGGGGTGTCGCGGCGGCGCAGGGCGTCGAATTTGCGGATGGAGGGCGGGTGGACGGGGAACCAGGCGTTGTGCGCGAGCATGGCGGGGAGGTGGGGACAGGGCGTTTCGAGGGTGAGGACGAGGGCAAGGGGGCCGTCGGCGCGGACGCCGACCTTGGAGAAGTCGGCGAGGCGGCCCTCGTTGTAGTCGCGGGCGCCGCGGAGGACGTGGAGCATGGAGGCGTATTCGGCGGCGAGGGCGGGTTCGAGGATGCGTTGGAAGGAGAAAACGAAGTCGGATGCGGTGAGAGGGTCGCCGTTGGACCAGAGGAGGCCGGGGCGGAGGCGGAAGGTGTGGGTGAGACGGTCGGGGGAAACGTCCCAGGACTCCGCCGCGGCGGGGACGGGAAGCGAGGTGGCCTCGTCAATGGCGGTGAGACCCTCGAAGAGGGCGACGACGATGTTGAAATCGTTGTAGGTGACGGCGAGGTGGGGGTCGAGGGTGGCGGGTTCCGCGCCGTTGCCGACGAGGAGGGTTTGGGTGGCGAGGGCGGCGTCCACGGGCGTCCGGCGGCGGCAGGCGGTCGGGGCGCCGCAGAGGACGGCGAGAATGCAGAGGACGGCGCGGCGCATGGCGGTGGCGTTTTCGGGCGCGCGCGGGTGCCCGCGGTCAGGGTGCCGCGGTTTCCGCCGGAGGCAGGGTGGAGAGCAGTTGCGAGGCGCGCTGGGTGAGGGCGCCGGACGGCTCGATGGCGAGCACCTGTTTGCCAACGCGGGCGGCGTCGGCGGCGTGTCCGTTTTCGATGAGGGAGGAGAGGAGGACGCAGCCGGCCTCCTGGCGGACGGGGGCGGAAACGGCGGGGTCGGAGAGGAGGGCTTCGAGGAGCTTCTCGCCGTCCTTCACAAGCTGCCGCTGGACGAGGGAGACGGCGAGGCCGAGGCGGGCGCGCTCCCGGAGGATGGGCTGGGCGAGAAGGGGGATGGCGGCGGCGTAGTTTTCGGAGGCGGTCTGGTAGTTGTTGGCGGCGTAAGCCTCGTCGGCGACGCGGACAAGTGCGACGCCCACGAGCGGGTGGCTGCCGTTGGCGGCGATGAAGTCGCGCAGCTCGATGTTGGTTTTTGCGGCGGCGTAGGCGTTGCGGACGGCGGCGTCGCGGCTGGCGGCGATGTGGCCATAGACGCGGTAGCCGACAAAGAGGAGGGCGAGGAGGAAGGCGGCGATGATGACGAAGCGCCCGTTTTTCTCCCAGAAGAGGCGGAACTGCTCGTCCGGCGTGAGCGGGATGCGGCTTTCGTTCGCGTTGACAAGGTTGCGGTCGTCGCCGGCTGTTTTTTGGCTGTTGGAGGACATTGCTTGGAAGTTAGGGGCGGGAATTCAGGGGTGCGCGCGACGGAGGGCAAGGCGGAAGACAGGCGCGGGCGGGCGGCGCGGGCGGGGCTTGTTTTGGCTTTCAGAATGTCCGCGTTTCGGGTCTCTTCCGCCGTCCATGCTCCAAACCCTTCACATTCGGAACCTCGCGCTGCTCGACGAGGTTTCCCTTGAGTTTGAACCCGGCTTCACGGCCGTCACCGGCGAGACCGGAGCGGGCAAGTCCATCCTCCTCGGCGCGCTCGCGCTTCTTTCCGGCGGGCGGGCCGACAAGACCGCCATCCGCCAGGGGGCCGACGCAGCGGAGGTCGAGGCCGCCCTTTTTTTCAAGGATCCCGCGGCGGTTGACGCGCTCCTTGCCCGCCTCGAGCTGCCGCCCACCGAGGACGGGGTGCTGCTGCTCAAACGCGTCCTGCCCCGCGACAAGCCGCCGCGGATCACCGTCAACGGCGCCCTCGCCACCCTCGCGGCGCTTCGGGAAATCGGCGGGCTTTGGGTGGATTTCCACGGGCCCGGCGAGCCGCAGCGCCTGCTTCACACCGCCCACCAGACGGAGCTTTTCGACCTTCACGCCGGCTCCGCGCCGCTTCTCGCCGCCTACCAATCCGCCTACGAAAACTGGCGCGCTCTCCTCGCCGAGCGCGAAAAGACCGCCGCCGAGACGCGCCTCGCCCCCGACCAGCTCGCCTACCTCCAAAACCAGCTCGCCCGCATCGAGACGCTCACGCTGACGGACGACGCCCTCGCCCAGCTCGAACGCGACGCCGCCCGCCACGCCAACGCCGCCCAGCTCGCCGGGCTTCTCCAGAACATTCTCGGCCAGATCGAGGCCGACAGCGGCGTTGAAAACCAACTCGCCCGGCTCGTCCGCGACGCCCGCCAGCTCGCCCAGCTCGACCCCTCCGCCGAGACCCTCGCGCGCCGCCTGGAGTCCGCCGCCATTGAGATCAACGACATCGCCGCCGAGTTCAACGACCTCGCCCGGCAACTCGACACCGACCCCGAAACCGCCGCCGCCCTGCAGGACAAGTTGAACACCTGGCTCGACCTCAAACGCCACTATCCGACCCCGCAAAAACTCATCGAGGCCCGCGACGACATCCGCCGCCGGATCGAAATCTCGGGCGACATCGAAGGCGCGCTCGCCCGCCTCGACAAACAAGCCGCCGCCGCGCACGCCGCCGCGCGACAAGCCGCCGCCGCCCTCACCGAACACCGCCGCAAGGCCGCCCGCGTTTTCTCCAAAACGGCCGCCCAAACCATCGCCCGGCTCGGTTTTCCGAAGGTGGATTTCCAGGTCCGCCTGACCCCGCTGCCGCAACTCGCCCCGCTCGGCGACGCCTCCCTCGAATACCTCTTCTCGCCCAACACCGGCGAGGCCCCGCTGCCGCTCAACCGCGTCGCCTCCAGCGGCGAACTCGCCCGCGTCATGCTCGCCCTCAAGACCGTCCTCGCCGGACTCGACGGCATCCCGCTCCTCGTGTTCGACGAGGTTGACGCCAACGTCGGCGGCGAAATCGGGCGCATTGTCGGCGCCAAGATGGCCGCGCTCGCGGCGGGCCGGCAGGTGCTTTGCGTCACCCACCTTCCGCAGGTCGCCGCGCAGGGGCACAACCATTACCTCGTGGAGAAGGACCAGAGCGGCGCCCGCGCCCGCGTGAGCATCACGCCGATCCACAACGACGAAACCGCCCGCGTCGGCGAACTCGCGCGGATGCTCGGCGACCGTTCCGCCAAATCCGCCCAGGCCCACGCCCGCGAACTCCTCTCAACCAATCCGTCCAAATGAAACCACTGCAACAAACGCGCGCCGTCCTCGTCGCGCTCGCCGCCCTCCTCGCCCTTGTCCTTGCGACCAGCCTTCTGCCCGCCGAAGACCTTGACGTCCTCCTTTCCGAGGAAGGGCCGGTCGAAACCGCGACCGCGCTGCTCTATTTCGCGGCCGTCGGCTGGTTCGCGTTCCGGCTCCGGCGGCGGCTTGTCGCGCTGTGGCACTGGCCGGTGATTTTTCTGGCGATGGGCTGCCGCGAACTCGATTTCCACACCCGTTTCACGACCATCAACTGCACGAAGCTACGCTTCTTCACCGGCGACAAGCCGCCGCTCCACGAGAAGCTCCTTGTCGCGCTCGTCTTCGCGGGGATCGCCCTCGCGGTGTTCCGCGCGGCGCGGGCGCACTTGCCGGCGTTGCTTCGCGCCTGGCGGACAAGCCGCCGCCTCCCCAACCCCGCCGCGCTCGCCGCCGTCGCATTGGTGGGCTGGTCGCTCGCCGCCGACAAGCTGCCGCATCTGTTGAAGGCGCTGGGCGTGACGCACGAAAGCTGGCTCTCGCGGTTTTTCCATTCCGCCGAGGAAGCCGGCGAGCTGGGCATTCCGGTTCTCATCCTGCTGGCAATCGCCGCCGCCGCGCCGGAACGGGAGCCGCCTCCCGCCGGAGCGGATGGCAACGGGCACGCGTCCCCATGAAACGTCCCCTTCTCCTTCTCCTCGCCGCCCTCGCGCCGCCGGTTTTCGGGGGAACGCCACAAGCCGCCGCGGACGGGCCGCTGCCGGACGCGCTGCTCGCGTCCGACGGGACGCGGGTGAATTCCGCCGGGCAATGGGAGAAAGTCCGCCGCCCGGAGTTGTTGGAAGTGTTCGCCTCGGAGATTTACGGACGCGTCCCGGAGGCCGCGCGGAAGGCCGCGCCGCGCTTTTCCGTCGTGGAGAGCGGGCCGGTTTTCAACGGCGCCGCCGAGCGCCGCGTGGTGCGCGCGACCGTTGACGGGCCCGGCGGCGGCTTGTCGTTTGATTTCCAGCTTTTCCTGCCCAGGGGCGTCCGTCCGAAACTGTGTTTCCTGCACATTGTAATCGGCGCGAACGGGCGCGAGGTGCTGGCGCGAGCGGCGAACCAGCCGCACGAGCGCTGGCCGGTGGACAAAATCGTCGCCCGCGGATTTGCGACGGCGGCCTTCGACAGCTGGGATCTCGCGTTGGACGACAAGGCGAAGGCGTTTTCAAGCGGCGTGTTTCCGGTTTTCGGGCCGTTTGCCGCGCCGGGCGGGGAACGGCCGGCGGACGCGTGGGGCGCGATCGCGGCGTGGGCGTGGGGCGCGAGCCGCGTCGCCGATTATCTTGCGGGTGCGGACGGGATGCGCGGGGTTCCGCTGGCGGTCATCGGACATTCGCGCGGCGGGAAAACGGCGCTCTGGTGCGGCGCGTGCGACACGCGGTTCGCGTTGGTGATTTCAAACAATTCCGGCAGCACGGGCGCGGCGCTCGCGCGCGGGAAAACCGGGGAGAGCGTCCGCAAAATCAACACGAGTTTTCCGTATTGGTTCGCGGGCAATTACAAAAAATACAACGACGCGGAGGACAAGCTGCCGGTGGATCAGCATGAGTTGCTTGGACTTGTCGCGCCGAGGCGCGTCTATGTGGCGAGCGCGACGGCGGACGCCTGGGCGGATCCGCGGAACGAGTTTCGCGCGTGCGAGGCGGCGTCGGCGGTGTTCCGGTTGCATGGACTTGGCGGGGTTGGCGAAGGACAAGTTGCCGCCGGCGGGTGGCGTCACGACGGCGCCATCGGGTTCCACTTGCGGGAAGGGAAGCACAGCATAACGGTTTGGGACTGGGAGCGTTATATGGATTACGCGGAACGGTGGTTCGGGCAGTAATGACACGCCGGCGGGCCGCGCCTTTCCCTGAAGGATTTACGGCTATAACCGCAGAAAACGCGGAGACGACCCTGACTTCCGGTTATGACCGGAACATTTAGCTTTCGAAATCAAGTCACTGCCCGTCAGTAATCCTCCACTCCAACTGTTTCCAAAATGCTCAAACGCGAAAGCTATCTTGCTCAAATACGTCCGTTTATGGGAACGGATCTTATCAAGGTGCTCACCGGCATCCGACGTTGCGGGAAATCCGTCATGCTCGAACTCATCAGCAACGAATTGCGTGAAGCCGGCATTCCCCCCAACCGTTTTTTCTACCTCAACTTCGAGGAAGTCAGCGGTCAACGTTGGCTTGATGGCGAAGCGCTTCTCGCACACGTCCTCCAGCTTGCCGGGGAACCGTCGGGGGGCGTCAGCGGAACTGTGCAGGAAGTTGATCCGGGGAAGCGTTTTGTGTTGCTCCTCGATGAAGTGCAACTTCTCCCGCGGTGGGAGTATTATCTCAATTCGCTGCGTGTGCATAAAAACATGGATATCTACGTCACCGGTTCGAATTCAAAATTGCTGTCAGGCGAACTGGCGACGCTGCTGACCGGGCGATTTGTCTCATTTGAAATTCAACCGTTTTCGTTCCGTGAGTTTTGCGAACTCGGGCGTTCTCGAGGTGAGGCAAAATCGGAGGCCGTCTTTTTTAACGATTATGTCCGTTTTGGAGGGATGCCATTCGTCTCGCAGCTCAATCTTGCCTATCCCGACGCGATGAAATATCTGGCGGACATTTACGGCACGATTTTATTCAAGGATATTGCGCAGCGGCACAATATCCGCGACCTGGTTCTTCTGGAGCGCGTGGTGAAATACACGCTTTCAAACATAGGAAAAACATTCTCCGCGCTTTCGATCGCAAAGTATCTGAAGAGCGAGAGAATAAACGTCTCCTCTGAAACCATACTCAATTATCTGCGCGCCTGCGAGGAGGCGTTCCTGATGTATAGAGTAAGACGCAACGATCTGTCTGGAAAGCGTTTGCTTGCGACAAATGAGAAATACTATGTTTGCGACCACGGTCTGCGGGAGGCGGTGTTTTTCGACAACACGGGAAACATGGAGATAGTGTTGGAGAACATTGTTTATACGGAACTGCGGCGGCGCGGCCATGATGTCACCGTTGGCAAAATTGGCGGGCGCGAGATAGATTTCGTCGCGAAAAAAGCGGACGCTGTCATTTATATTCAAGTTGCCCTGTATATTGCCGGAGCCGACACGCGGGAACGCGAGTTTGGCGCGTTGGAGAAAATCCCCGACAACCATCCGAAATACGTCATCAGCCTGAATGATTTCAATTATCAGTCGAACGGCATCAAACACATCAACATCCGCGATTTTCTGCTTAATGGCATTCCCGGCTGATAATCACAACCGTGCTCCGTGGTTAAAAAACTTTGCAAAGAAGGTTTCCGATTCGGAAACAACATTGTGGCGGAACCGCCGGCTTTCCTCTTGCCAAAGCGGGGCGCGGGGGCAGTTGTCGCGGCGATGAAATGGAACGTCGCCCCCGCCCTTGCCGCGTTGTTTTGCGGCGGCTTGTTGTCCGCCGCGCAAAATCCGCCGGTTCCCCCAAAAGAGTCGCCCAACCTGTTTTCCGCGCGCTGGACGCCCGCCGAACTCGCGCGGCAGCTTGTCCCGTTGGAGACGTGGAAACCCTTCCCGCCCGCAAGCGACCGCGCCGCCTGGGGCGCTGTGAACCCGGAGATCGCCGCGCGGTTCATCAAGTTCGCCGAGAAGCATTTGTCATACAAATGGCCGACTGTTCCGGCCACGGCCTCGATGGCGTTCGTCCGCACGGGCAACCGTTCCGGCTACGAGAGCGTCAGTTCGCAAAAGCGCGAGGTGCTGGCCGCGTTGGTTGTCGCGGAACTCATTGAGGACAAAGGGCGTTTCGTTGACCAGATTGGCAACGGCATCTGGTCCATTTGCGAGGAGACGTGGTGGGGGTCGCCGGCGCATCTGAAAAACCGCGCCCAGAACGGCGGCCTGCACGATGTCACCGAGCCGTTCGTGGACTTGTTCGCGGCGGCGACGGCGGAGACGCTCGCGTGGGCGGATTATTTTGCCGGGGAGAAGCTCGACCGGCTCTCGCCGCTGTTCCGCAAGCGCATCGCGCATGAGATACAACAACGCGTCCTCGAACCGCTTATGACGAAGCCGCACGGCTGGCGGGGCGGCGGGAAGTCGCGTCCCAACAATTGGAATCCGTGGATTTGCTCCAACTGGCTTGCCGCGGCGCTGCTCATCGAGCGCGACGAGGGCCGGCGGGCCGCGCATGTTGCGAAGGTGCTGGAAACGCTGGATTTCTTCGTCAACCCGTATCCGGCGGACGGCGGGTGCGACGAAGGGCCGGGCTACTGGAACGTCGCGGCGGGGTCGCTCTTCGATTGCGTCGTGTTGCTCAACAAGGCGACCGGCAATGGGTTCCAATACGTTTTTGAGGACGCGAAAATCAAAAGCATGGCGCGCTACATTGTCAGCGCGACCGTGAACAAGCACTACGTTGTGAACTTCGCGGACGCGCAGCCGAACGCGAAGGCGGACGGCGGGATGGTGTGGCGTTTCGGGCGGGCCACCGGCGACCCGACGCTGGCGTCGTTCGGGGCGTTTTTTTACAAGGAGCCGGGGCCGGGAAGCTCGCGGTCGCACACGGCGCGGTTGTATCACTCATTATTGATGGACAAAGAGATACGTTCAGCGCCGGCGCGGTTGACGCTGGCGCGGGACGTGTGGCTGCCGGATTTGCAGATGGCGGCGGCGCGGGAAACGGCGGACAGCGACGCGGGTTTTTATTTCGCGGCCAAGGGCGGGCACAACGCGGAGAGCCACAATCACAACGACATCGGAAACTTTATCGTTTTCCACAACGGGCTGCCGCTGCTCATTGACGTCGGGGCGGGCCGATACACCGCGAACACGTTCGGTCCAAACCGCTACAAGACATGGAATTTCACATCGGCGTATCACAACACGCCGAGCCTCAACGGGGAGGCGCAGAAGGCGGGGCGTTCTTACAAGGCGACGCGGGCGGGTTTTAGGGCGGAGGCGGGGCGCAGCGCGTTCACGGCGGACATCGCCGGGGCGTATCCGAAGACGGCGGGCGTCACGCATTGGCGGCGGACAGTGATGCTGGAGCGCGGGAGCGGCGTGGTCGTCCGCGACGAGACGCGGCTGACGCGGACGGAGCGCGTGGAGGAGCATTTGATGACGGCCTGTCCGGTGGAACAAGCCGCTGACGGCACGGTGAGGCTCAAGGCGGGCGGGGATGTTTTCGTGGTGCGTTTCGAGGGGGCGAAGGCGGAAACGCGGATTGAAAAGGTGAAGTTGGAAGGCGAGGCCGACACGGGCATCTTCAAGACATGGGGCGAGGTGAGCCGGATAACATTTGACGTCGCAAAACCGCGTTCGGACGGAGTTTATACGATTACAGTGACGCGGGCGCCGTGAGGGGAAAGGCATCGCGGAGGGGGCGCGGGAGCAAGCCCCCGCGTCAAAAGCGGCGACAAGTCGCCGCACTCCAAAACGGATTTTCGAGCGGCGGTGGAGAGGCGCGGCGCGGCGACAAGTCGCCGCACTCCAAAGACGTGGCAGGTTCGCCCTTGCCGGGCATTTTGCCGAAGAAAAGGAGCGTGGTTTCGGGAAGAGGGGCGGTCAGTCCTCCGGCTCGTCGGGGACGATTTCCGAGAGGGCTTTGTTGATGGCGTCGAGGTCGCATTTTTCGGGGTCGTATTCGCCGCCAAGCCAGTCGAGCCATTCGCGTCCCAGTTGGGTGTAGGGTTCCTTGAGGCACTCCACCATGTCGCGGTAGGCCTCGGGGCCGCCGCAGTCCTCGGGCGGGCCGGCGCGTTCGCCGGCGAGACAGACAGGGACGTCGTCAACGCCCTCGAAGCCAGCGGGTTCGATGTTGATTTTCACGCTCCAGCCCTCGCCGAAATGATAGTCGTAATGGAGGGTGCCGGCCGTCGCGAGGTCGAGGTCGGCGAGGGTGAGGTTGCGGTCGTCCTCGACGAGGAAGTCGTCGCGTTTGAACGGGTTGCCGTAGAGTGTTTTGCCGATGCGGAAGGCGTGCGTCTGGTAATCATACCAGCCGAAGGCGATCTGGATGGCTTCGCTGAGGTCGGAGAGCCAGAGGGCGTCGCTGACGACGAGCAGCCGCCAGATGGGGGGCTGGCAGCCCTCGACGGTGAGGGTGAGTTTGAGGAGGCGGGAGGGGCCGCCGTGGAATTTCTTTTCGGGCGGGGGGCCGCCGCCGCCTTCGTTAAGGTGGATCATGTGAGGGACTGGATGATTTTGATGATGGGAAGGAAGAGCGCGATGACGATGGTGCCGACCATCACGGCCATCATCACAATCATTATCGGCTCGATGACGGAGGTGAGGGAGGTGACGGCGTTGTCAACCTCCTCGTCGTAGGTGTCGGCGATGCGGTTGAGCATTTCGGGGAGGGCGCCGGTTTCCTCGCCGACCTCGATCATGGAGGTCACCATGGGCGGGAAGATTTTGGTGGAGTCGAGGGGGCGGGCGACGTTGTCGCCTTCCTTGACGCGGTCGTGGACGAGGTCGAGGGCGCCGGCGACGTGGACGTTGCCGGAGGTGTCGCGGGTGATGAGGAGGGATTGGAGGATGGGGACGCCGGAGGCGAGGAGGGTGCCGAGGGTGCGCGAGAAGCGGGCGATGGCGGACTTCAGGAACAAGCTGCCGAAGGGCGGGACGCGGATGAGGAGCCAGTCCACGGCGCGGGTGCCGAATTTGGTTTTGCGGAACAGTTTGAAGAGGAACCAGACCGCGGCGATGGCGGCGACGGAAACGAGGATGTTGTTCTTGATGAAGTTGCTGACGGCGAGGACGAGCTGGGTGAGTTCGGGCATGGGTTGCCCCTTGAGGAGGCCGGCGAAGATGCCTTCGAACTTGGGGATGACGAAGACCATGAGGGCGCCGACGATGCAGATGGCGACGATGAGGATGATGACGGGGTAGGTCATGGCGGCCTTGACCTTGCCTTTGATGCGCTGGGATTTCTCCATGAATTTGGCAAGGCGGTCGAGGACGGTGCCGAGGACGCCGCCGGCCTCGCCGGCCTTGACCATGTTGATATAGAGGCGGTCGAAGACCTTGGGGTGGGCGGAGAGGCCGTCGGAGAAGTTGCCGCCGGAGCGGATGGTCTCGGCAAGGTTTTCAATGACGGCCTTGAACGCGGGGCGTTTTTCCTGGCGTCCGAGGGTTTCGAGCGAGCGCAGGATGGGCAGGCCGGAGTTGATGAGCGTGGCAAGCTGCCGCGTGAACACGGTCAGACCGGCGACGGTGACGACGGGGCCGATGTTGAGGGAGCCGAGGGAGGATTTTTTCCGTTTCGGCTTTTGGGCGTCACCGGCGGGTTCGAGGCCGCCGCCGGCGCCGGAGGCGGACTTGGCGGCGCCTTTTTTGGCGAGGCTGAGCTTGGCGGGCGAGCCGCCCGCGGGCAGGAGGCTTGTCGGGAAAAAGCCCTGGGCCTTGAGGTCGAGGGAGGCCTGCTCGGCGGAGGCGGATTCGATGAACCCCTTGCGCTCCTTGCCGGAGGCGGAGTCTATGGCGGTGTAGGTGAAGTTCATTTCAATGAGTAATTAGTAATTAGTAATGAGTAATTGCCGGAAGTGGGCGGGGAAGGGACGTGTGGGATTTTCGAGTGGGGAGTCATGACAGGAAAAGGGCACTGGTCATTTCGCATCGGCAATCTCTTTTCGTGTTCTTGCCGTTTTGCGGATGGTAAAGAGGAGTTTTATAATCTCCTCAATGTCAGCATGGATGCTGGCAAACTGTCGCGGAGTGAGATGACCGGTTCTTTCGAGCAGGCGGAGCCAGTAGGAATTTTCGCGGGCCTCCTTGTAGGCGATGGACATTTTGTTGGCGAAATCAGCAAGGGAAACCCCGCCAAGAGCCTCCTCGACATTGGCGCCGACGCTGGTGCCCGCACGGAGCAGCTGCCGTGACAGTATGCGCTCGTCTTTCCTTTCTTGAAGGTGCCGGCAGAGCCTCACCACGCGGGCGGCAAACTCGAAGCTCTTTTCCTGAATAACATTTTTCATTGGGAAGCCCTGCCGCCGTCGCTGTTCATTACTCATTATTCATTACTCATTACCAATTGGTTCACGTATATTTGACGACCTCCTCAATCGAGGTCGCGCCGTCGAAGATGGCGCGGAGGCCGTCGTCGCGCAGGGTGCGCATGCCTTGCTCAAGGGCCTTCTGCTTCAGGACGAGGGTCGGCGCTTTTTGCACGATGAGGTCGCGGATGGCCTCGCTCATGCGGAGCCATTCGTAGATGCCCATGCGGCCTTTGTAGCCGGTGTTGTTGCAGAGGTCGCAGCCTTTTCCGTAGAAGAACTCGCGGTTGCCGATGTCTATGGGGTCTATGTTGAGCTGCTGGAGGAGATCGGTCGGCGGGTCGTAGGCG
>JAISTY010000114.1 GCA_031272375.1 Opitutaceae bacterium
GGGGGTTTTCCCCGGGGGGGGGGGGGTTGGGCAAGGACGTTTTTCGCGGCGGCGGCGGTCGCGGCGGGGGTGTGGTTTCTGGCGGAGTGGGCGCATGTCCGCTGGGATGTTAATTTTGATTACGACACGGGGCTGTATCACGCGCAGGCGGTGCGGTGGTTGAACGAACACGGGAGCGTTTTTGGGCTGGGCAATTTGCACGCGCGGCTGGGGTTCAACTCGCTGTGGTTGGTTGTCGCGGCGGTGGTGGACAACGGGGTGTGGGACGGGCGGAGCGAGTGGGTCATGCCGGCGTTGCTGCTGGGAGGGGCGGGGGCGTTTTTGCACGAGTTGTGTTTCGCGAGGCGGACGGGCGAGCGGGTTTTCGCGGGGTGCGTGCTGGGGTGGCTCATGGGCGCCATCGCGGGGCGCGTCGGGTTGAGCTACGATGTTCCGGCGCATTTATTGGGGGCGATGGCGGTGCTGCCGGCGTTCCGGCTGGCGATGGGGGAGGGGCGCGCGGGGCTGCCGCTGTTCCTTTGCGCGGGGGCGTTCACGATAAAGCCGGTCATGGCGGTGCCGGTTTTGTTCTGCGCGGCGCTGTCGTTCTGGACGCGGGCGAAAGGGCATCGCGGGGCGGGGGAGTGGGCGCGGGTGTTTTTGCCGGCGGCGGCGATCGGGGCGGTCTGGGTCGCCCGCAATGTCGTCCAGACGGGTTTTCCGTTGTATCCGCTGCCGGCGTTCCGGCTGCCGGTCGGGTGGGCGATGGACGCGGAGAACGCGCGCTGGAATTACGCGGCGGTGCGCGGCTGGGCGCGGCTGCCGGGGGCGGAATGGCTGGAGAGTCTGCGAAACGGGTTCGCGTGGTGGTTCAAGCCGTGGCTCGCGGCGAACCTCGGCGGCGGGCGTTTTCCCCCGCTGATCCTGCTGCCCTGCTCGCTGGCGGCGTGTTTCTGGGGGCAGCTTGTCGCGGGCAAAACAAGGGCGGGCGGGCGGCGCGGGACGGCGTTGTTCTTCGGGGCGTGGCCGGCGGCGGCGCTCGCGTATTGGTTTGTCTCCGCGCCGGACGCGCGCTTCGCCGGCGCCTTCGGCTGGGTGCTGCTGGGGACGGTGTTTTTGTTCCTCATTCCGGGGGACAAAGGGCTGCGGGAGATCGGCGGACTGCTGGACAACGCGACGGCGCGGAGAAGCTGCCGGCTGCTGGCGGCGATGTGCGTTGTCTATGTTTGCGGGCGGACGGCGATGTCCGGCGGGCGGAGCCTGCTGACGGTCGGGACGATGACGGCGTATCCGGCGAAGCGGCAGGTTGTCGGGGAAACCCATCCGGTAAGCGTCTGGGCGCCGAACTGGACGCGCGAAGACGGAGGGACGAGCGACCAGACGGGGGACACGCCGCTGCCTTCCACGCCGAGTCCGCGGGGGTTCGAGTTGCGGAAAGCCGGCGACTTGTCGGCGGGGTTCCGGGCGGCGGGGACGGATTGAGCGCGCGGGCGGGCGGACAAGCCGCCGCCGCCGCGGGAAAAGGCTCGTGCGGGAGGCGTTTCGCGCCACGGTTTCCCGCATGAAAACCAAGGTCTTTGTTGACGGCAGCGAGGGCACCACCGGCCTGCAAATTCACGGACGCCTCGCCACCCGGACGGACGTCGAGCTCATCCGCATCGCGCCCGAAAAGCGCAAGGACGCCGCCGCCCGCGCGGCCTGCCTCAACGCCGCCGACATCGCCTTTCTCTGCCTTCCCGACGACGCCGCGCGCGAGGCCGCCGCGCTCGTCACCAATCCGCGGACCTGCGTCATTGACGCGAGCACGGCGCACCGGACGCATCCGGATTGGGCCTACGGGCTGCCGGAGCTTTCGCCCGGATACCGCGAACGCATCCGTGTCTCCAAGCGCATTGCCAACGTGGGCTGCCACGCCGCGGCCTTCATTCTCGCGGTGCGTCCGCTTGTGCGCGCCGGCATCGTGCCGACCGCGACGGCGCTGACATGCTTTTCCCTCACCGGCTACAGCGGCGGCGGGAAAAAGATGATCGCCGCCTACGAAGCCGTGCCGCCCGATCCGCTCCTCGCCGCGCCGCGCCCCTACGCGCTCGGCCTCGCGCACAAGCACCTTCCCGAAATGCGCCTGCACACGGGCCTCGACGCCCCGCCGCTATTCGTCCCTGTCGTTGCCAACCATTACCGCGGACTGGCCGTCACCGTGCAACTGCCGCTCGACAAGCTGCCGGGGGGGCGGACGCCCGAGGAGCTCCACGCGGCTCTCGCCGGGGCCTACGCGGGGGAGACGTTCGTGAGAGTGCTTCCGTTGAACAGCGAGGCGGCCCTGGATGTCCTTGCCTGCAACGGCACCAACCGCGCCGACCTGTTGGTGACGGGCAACGGGCGCCAGGCATTGGTCATTTGCCGTTTGGACAACCTTGGCAAAGGCGCCTCCGGCTCGGCGATTCAATGCATGAACCTCCACCTCGGTCTTCCCGAGGCGACCGGGCTTGTGTGACCGCGTTTTTCGAACCCGCCACGGGGTTCACGGATTTTAACGGATTACACGGATGGAATGTTGTGGTGATTAACCACTCATAAACACCGATCCGTTGCCGGGCATGTTATTCGAAGCGGAGGGCTTCGATGGGGTCGAGCCGGGCGGCCTTGTGGGCGGGGTAGAAGCCGAAGAGGACGCCGACGCCGCCGGAGAAGAGGAAGGAGACGACGACCCAGAACGGCGAGGTGATGACCGTCCAGCCGTTGAGGTGGGAGAGGAGTTGCGAGGCGCCGACGCCGAGGAGGATGCCGAGGGTGCCGCCCATGAAGGAGAGGATCATTGCCTCGATGAGGAATTGCATGCGGATATCGCTGTCGTGGGCGCCGATGGCGAGGCGGATGCCGATTTCGCGGGTGCGTTCGGTGACGCTGACGAGCATGATGTTCATGATGCCGATGCCGCCGACGATGAGGGAGATGCCGGCGACGACGCCGAGGAAGAGGGTGAGGGTGGTGGCGGTGGACGTCGCCATTTCGGCGAGTTCGAGCTGGGTGCGGACGGTGAAGTCGGGTTCGCGGCCCTTGCGGCGTTGTTTGAGGAGTTCGGTGACCTCCTGCTGGATGCGGGGGATGTTGTTTTCGGTGTCGGCCTGGACGAGGATGGAGTTGAGGTAGGTGCGGCGGACGACGCGTTTCATGCCGGAGGTGTAGGGGACGACGACGAGGTCGTCCTGGTCGCTGCCCCAGGCGGTGAAGCCTTTCTTTTTGAGGATGCCGAGGATTTTGAAGGGGTTGTTGCGGATGCGGAGGGTTTGGCCGACAGGGTCGGTGGAGCCGAAGAGTTGCTCGGCGACGGTGCCGCCGATGATGCAGACCTTGCCGGCGGAGCGGACGTCGGCCTGGGTGAACATGTCGCCGACGTCGAGGTCCCAGGAGCGGATTTGGAGGAATTCGGGGGATTCGCCGTAGATGGTGGTGTTCCAGTTGAGGCCGTTGGCGAGGATTTGCTGGCGGTCGCGGGATTCGGGGGAAACGGCGACGACGCCGGGGATTTCGTTGAGGATGGCGTCGGCGTCGGCAGGGGAGAGGGTGGTGACGGAGCCGCCGCCGGAGCGCATGCCGCCGGTGTTGAGGGAGCCAGGGAAGACGGTGATGACGTTCTGGCCGAGGGCGGCGATTTGGGCCTGGACCTGGGCCTTGGCGCCGTTGCCGATGGAGACGGTGGCGATGACGGCGCCGACGCCGATGATCATGCCGAGGGCGGTGAGGGTGGAGCGGAGCTTGTTGCGGCGGAGGGCGCGGAGGGCGATGAGGTTGGTGGCGAGGAGGCGCATGGCGGCGGGTTGTTGGCGTGGAGGCTCGCAGGGGCGCGGGCGGATTGCACGGAGGATTTTTAACGGGTTTTCAGGTGTTTCCGCGGGAGACACCGCTTTCCGAACCCACCACGGATTTCACGGATCTTAACGGATTTCACGGATGGAACTTTTTGGTGTTAAATGGATTAGGGATTTCCGCGCTTTGTGTCGGCGCGGGGGGGGGGGGGAGTTTAAGG
>JAISTY010000222.1 GCA_031272375.1 Opitutaceae bacterium
TCCCAGCGCAAGGTCTGGGGGCTTCTGCTCTCGCGTTTTTTCAGCGACCCCGTCTGGCACTTTTATCTGCTCTGGCTGCCGGCCTATTTCATGGGCGAGCGCGGCATGGATCTGAAATCCGTCGGGTTCTACCTCTGGATACCCTACCTCTTCGGCACGCTGGGCAACGTCCTCGGCGGCTGGTTTTCCGACGCCCTCGTCCGCCGCGGCTGGAAGGCCCCGCGCGCGCGCCTCGCGATGCTGCTCGTCACCGGTTGCGTGACGCCGCTGGGCGCGCTTGTGGGGGTTGTTCCCAGCCTCCCGCTCGCCCTCGCCGTCACCTGCGTTGTCACCTTCATGTGCCAGATGTGGTCCACCAACACGGCCACGCTGGCCGCCGACATCACCGGCAACTCCGAGACGGCCTCGGTGATGGGGCTGATGGGGAGCGCGGGCAGCCTGATGGGGGCGTTTTTCATGACGGCGGTGGGCTTCATTGTCGCGCATTTCGGCTACCAGGCGGTTTTCATCCTCGCGGCGACGATGCACCCGGTCGCCTTTGTCCTCATCTTCGCCTTCCTGCGCCCCGAACTGACACGGAAGGAAAGTTGAAGTTTTGCCCGCTCCTGCCGGGTCAACGATTGAACAACCTCCTCCTTTCCCCGCTCCCAACACACCGCTCCCCTCCTTCGCGCGGTTGGTCGCAAACACCACCGCCCCTCAAAACCACAACTCCATTAAATCAATTGATATGAAGCCCCCCCCCATCCCTGGGGTAAGTTAGCATTCTTCAACAAGTTGCCGCTGGCCGTTGTTCTTTGCTGCGTGGCGCTTCCGCTTGGCGCGGCCAGTCTCTACACCAACTCCACCCGCACGAGCATCACTGATTGGCTCAACGACGGCGCGTGGGGAACTTCCGGCACCGCGGGCGTTAACTATCTCCCCGGAGCGACGGTTTCGGACGCCCCTGTCATCGGTCGCTACGCCGCCGAGACAATCACGCTTTCCGGCAACGCCAACGCCGGGACGGGCAGCATCGGCACGGTGAATGTTGCCCCGTCAAACGGCTATGCCAGCACGCTGCAGCTCCTCACCGGCGCCTACCTGGAAACAACGGCGTCCGTCCATATCGGACCGAGCAGCGCCGCCGGAACCCTCGACATTTCCGGCGGACAGCTCCGCGTGAACACGGCGGGCACCGGTTATCTGGACATCGGCATCGCGTCCGGCGGCTCCTCCGCGTCCAAGCTGATCCTTTCGGGCGACGCCGACGTGCAAATCGGCGGGCGGCTCATCGCGGGCAACGCCACCGGGGAAACGGCGACCGTCGAGGTCGTCGGCTCCAATGTTTCCTTTTACGCGGGCGTCAGCGGCGGCTCGACCATCGAGTTGCGCGCCACCTCGCTGCTCAAGTTCATCGCGGACGCCGCGGGCGTCAGCACGCTCAACACCACCGGCGGCCTTGATATCAAAGCCGGCGCGACCCTCTCGCTCGACCTTTCCGCCTACACCGGCGGCACGCAGACCTTCGTCCTCCTGAACGGCGGGGCGAACGCGGCCTCGGCCACCTCGTATTTCACAACGGACACGCTCGACGCGATTGTCGCCGCCGCGACCTACGACACGTCCGCGTATTCCCTCGCCCTCGCCTACGACGCGTCCGCCTACGACCTGAAGCTCACGGTCACCGCCGTCCCCGAACCCGCCCAAACCGCCGCGATCCTCGGCCTCCTCACTCTTTCAATCTTCGCCCGAAAGCGGAGGAAATTTAGAAATTAGAAATTAGAATTTAGAAAACAAAGCCCCCAAGCCGTTTAACCACTAATGGGCACTAATTGACCGCTAAATCCAAGCCGGATTAACAGCAAAGAACACATAGAACTCAAAGAAAATAAACAACTTACAATCCAATCTTTGCGTCTTTGCGTCTTTGCGTTAAAAAAAACTCGTGTCTTCGTGTGGAAAATTCCGGATTAGTGCCAAATTAGTGTCCATTAGTGGTTAATCCCCTCCGTGCGCTCCGTCCCCCTCCGTGACCTCTGTGTAATCAAACCCGCGTCTATGCGGTGACGGCTGCCAGGAACGCGGCGCGATCGGCGGCTTTGAAAAAGGCGGTGCCGGCGACGAGGGTGTCGGCTCCGGCGGCGCGGCAGAGCGGGGCGGTTGCCAAGTCAACGCCGCCGTCCACCTCGATGCGGTAGCCGAGGCCGCGTTCGGCGCGCCATTGGTGGAGCCGCGCGATTTTCGGGAGGCAGTCGTGACGGAAACTCTGACCGCCAAAGCCGGGCTGGACGGTCATGACGAGGACGAGGTCAACGAGGCCGAGCAGGTGCTCGACGGCCTCCGGCGGCGTGGCGGGGTTGAGGACAATGCCGTTTTGGGCGCCAAGATCGCGGATGCGCCGCAGGGTGCCGGCATGGTCGTAGTCCGGCTCGATGTGGATGCTGACGAGGTTCGCGCCGGCCTTGACGAAGGGCTCGATGTAGCGGTGCGGTTCGTCGAGCATGAGGTGGGTGTCGAAAAAAAGCTCCGGGAAACGCGGACGCAGGGCGGCGAGGGTCTGGGGTCCGAAGGTGAGGTTCGGGACGAAGTGGCCGTCCATGATGTCAAGGTGAAGCCAGGAAGCGCCGGCGTCGGCGGCTTGCCGGACGGAGTCGTTGAGGGCGGCGTGGTCGCCGGCGAGGAGGGAGGGAGCGAGGAGCGTGTTCATGTTCACCAAGTGTCGAGGAGGGTGTGTTTGAGGGTGGCGGCGAGGGTTTCGGCGAGCTTGGGGAGCGCCTGGTATTCGGACTGGAGCTGCGTGTCGTAGGCGCCGGTGCCGTCGGGGTTGTCGAGGAGTATGTCGCCGGTGGCGCGGATCGGGCGGTCTTTGAAATAGTCGCGGGCGTCGCGGTTGTTGGTGAGCGTGGCGCGGGTGTCGAGGTTGAGGGCGAACTTGCGCGCAAGACCGGTGTCCCCTCGTTGCGACATGAGGCGGTCGCGCGAATAATTGGAAACACGGACGGCGAGCGTGGCGTCCGCGCCGGCGGAGGTGTTGACGACGACAACGCGCCCGTCGCGGGCGAGCGTCTCGCGGATTTGCGTGGTGAGGAGGGCGGAGGCCTGGGGGAGATTGACGGCCTCGACGACGACGGGGGCGACGTAGAGCGTTTTGAAATCCGGCGTGGCGCCGGTGCCGAGGCGGTAGGCGCAGGCGGCGAGGGCGAGAAGCGGAAGGGCGAGGGCGAGTCTCGGAACGAGGCGGAGCATGGGCGGAAGAAAAAGCGCGGACGCGAACGGGGGGAAGGCGGAAAACGCCCCCGCGCCGTGCCGCCGTCCGGCATCCCGCAAAACGGCGTGAAACGCCCGCGCCCACGGGCTGAAAAAAGTCTAAAATTCCACTTGCTTCCAAAACGAACACGGCCACCTTGCCCCGCGCTCCCGTTCTGTCTTGACCTATACCAACCTCAAAAATCCCTCCCCAAAAACCTCATAACCCAAT
>JAISTY010000230.1 GCA_031272375.1 Opitutaceae bacterium
GCGGAAACTCGTCGCCGAATGGAACGCCGAAAAAGCCGCCGCCGAAAAGAGCGGCGTCCCCTTCGCCAAAAAGTTCCCGCTCGGCGCCCTCAACGCCCGCGCGATCCTCGAACAGCACCGCCCTTCCTGCCTCTTCAACGGCGGCATCCACCCGCTCGGCCCCCAAACCTTGCGCGGCATCCTTTGGTATCAGGGCGAGCACAACACCGCGCGCGCCGCCGACTACCCGCCCCTCTTCAAAGCCCTCATCGCCGACTGGCGTGCCTTCCTCGGACAGGGCGACATCCCCTTCCTCTTTTGCCAGCTCTCCGCCTACGGCGCCCCTCTTGACCGCTCCGGCGACTCCTACGCCCGCCTCCGCGAGGCCCAGCGGCAGGTCGCCCTCTCCGGCATCCCCGCGACCGGCATGGCCGTCACCCTCGACCTCGGCGTCCGCGACAACGTCCACTTCAAAAACAAACGCCCCGTCGGCCACCGCCTCGCCCTCCTCGCCCGCGCCCTCGCCTACGGGGAGACGGGTCTCGAAGCCTCCGGCCCCGTCCTTGAATCCGCCGTCCGCCGCGGCGCCGCCGTCCGCCTGACCTTCGCCCACGCCGACGGTCTCGTTGTCCGACAAGCCGCCGGCGCCCCCTCCGGCTTCGAGCTCGCCGGAGACGGCGGCGTTTTTCATCCGGCGGACGCCTCCGTTGACGGCGCCGCCCTCATGCTCGTCTGCGACAAGGTGCCGGAACCGCGCCGCGTCCGCTACGCCTGGGGCAACTTCCCCGCGGCCGTCACCCTCTTCAACGCTGCCGGCCTCCCCGCCTCCCCCTTCGTCGGGGACATCCGGTAGCGCGCCCGAACCTCGCGGCGCGGGCGGTGTTATTGGGCGGAGACGTTGCCCGCCGTCCCCGCCGAAAGGCTCTGCGCCTCGCGCGCGTTGGCGATCACATGGTCCACAATGCCGTAGGCCTTCGCCTCCTCCGCGCTCATGTGGTAGTCGCGATCCGAGTGGCGCGCGATTTCCTCCGCGCTCCGTCCCGTCTGCCGCGCCAGAATCGTGTTCAGCGTCTCCCGCCACCGCAAAATCTCCTTCGCCGCGATCGCGATGTCGGCGGCTTGTCCGCCCGCCCCGCCGCTCGGCTGGTGGATCATCACCCGGCTGTTCGGCAGCGCGAACCGCTTCCCCCGCGTCCCCGCCGCCAGCAAAATCGTCGCCATGCTCGCCGCCTGCCCGACGCAATACGTCACCACGTCGCACTTCAGGAAATTCATCGTGTCGTAAATCGCCATGCCCCCCGTCACCAACCCGCCGGGCGAGTTGATGTAGAGGTGGATCTCCTTCGTCGCGTCCTCCATCTGCAAAAAAAGCATCTGCGCCACGACAAGGTTGGCCACCACGTCGTCTATCGGCGTCCCGATGAAAATGATGCGGTCCTTCAACAGGCGCGAATAGATGTCCATCGAGCGCTCCCCGCGCCCGGTGTTCTCCAGTACAATCGGAACATAGTAGCTCATGATGGGAAAAATCCGCGCCCGGCGGCGGCTTGTCAGGCGGACGCCTCCGTTGTCTTCGCCTTCGAGACAACCAGTTCCAGCGCCCTCGCGAAAATGATGTTCTGCTGGAGCACGCGGACGCGCTCCCGGTCGCGCGAAACCTCGCGGAGCAGCTTGGCCGGAGCCGCCCGCGTCGCCATCGCCTCAAGGTAAATGTTGCGGCGGATGTCCTCCTCGGTCGCGGTGATTTTCTCCGCCTCCGCGATGCGCGCCAGAAGCAGGCGGAGCTTCACGCGCGTCTCGCCCGCCTTCGCCGCCGCCTCGACAAGCTGCTGTTTGTCCTTCTCCAGCTGCTCCTGCGGGACGCCCCGGCGCAGGTTCTCTTCGATGAAGTCGCGCAAAACCGCCTGCGTCTCCGCGTCCACAAGGCTTTGCGGCGCGTGGAACGTCGCCATGTCCGTGAGCGCGGCCCTTACCTGTTGCCGCTGGCTTTCGCGGTTCTCCTGCTTCTTGCCCGCCGCCAGATTTTCGCGGATCCGCTCCTTCAGCGCGTCGAGGTTGTCCACCCGATGCTCCTTGAAAAACGCCTCGTTCAACTCCGGCAGCACGCGCTCGCGCACCTCAAGCACCTCGATGGCGTATTCCGCGTCCTTCCCCGCCAGCGCCGGCGCCCCCGCGAAATCCGTCGGGAAACTGATGCCCACGGTCTTCTTGTCCCCGGCCTTCAGCCCGCCGATCAATTTGCCCAGCCCCGGCAGCAGCCCCTCGCTCTCCCCCTCAACCTCCTCCCACGTCTGCGGCACATGCCCGTAAATCTTTTTGTCGGGGACGATTTCGGCCACGGGTTTCCCGTCAATGGCGCCTGTGTAGGAGAGTTTCACGTAATCCCCTTTTTGGGCGGCCCGCTCGACCGTCTTGAAATCCGCCCGCTCGCCGCGCATCCGCGTCAGCGCGGCCTCCACCTCGGCGTCCGTCACCGCCTCGGACTTCACCGTCGTCGCAATGCCATTGTAGTCCGGCAGTTCAAACTCCGGCGCCAAATCCACCGTGATGCTGATGGACGCCGGCTGCCCCGCCTCGATGGTCCCCTCGTTGACGGAGATGACGTTCAGCGGCTCGAGCTTGGTTTCCTCAAGCGCGGAGCGGTAGGCCTTGGAGACGACCGTTTTTTTGAACTCGTCCTCGATTTCCTTCGCCCAGCGGCGCTCCACCATCCCCACGGGAACATGCCCCGGACGGAACCCCGGCAGCCGGACCTGCTTCGCGAACAGGGCGACAACCTCCTTCCGCTCGGCGGCGACTTCGGGCTGGTCAAGGGAAACGACCAGCGTTTTGCGGGTGTCGGAAACGGTTTGGATGTCGGTTTTCACGGTGTCTATGAAAGGTGGCTTTGTTGGAAAAAAGACGCGCACGCTACGGTCGCACCCCCTCCCGTCAACACCGCAATCCCCCGGAAAATTTCCTTGTTGCCCGCGCGGACAGCGTGTTTTTTCCGCGCTTTTTCAAATCAAGCACACGCCTTCCCTCCTCCTTCTCCAACAAAACCATGAGCACTCCCGCACCCGCCAAAGCCATCACTTACACTGATTGGCGCGCCCAAGTCGAAAAGGACATCCTTGCCAAAAACCCGAAGGGTTCCTTTGAAAAAAGCTACGTTGCAAAAACGTCCGAAGGCATTGCCGTCCAACCGCTTTACACGGACGCCGACGTCGCCGGCCTTGACGCCGCCGCGTCCTTCATCCGCGCCTCGCGCCTCCCCAAGGGTGGCTGGCAATGGACGCCGCTCGACAAGCCCGAAACCTGCCCCTGCGAGGATCCCGCCTCCGACCCCGTCGCCGCCCTCCTCCTCACCGGCTCCCTCGAAAAAACCTTCGCCGCCAACTTCGACGAACTCGCCGCCCGCGTGAAAAACAACCCCGGCGCGCGACAAGCCGCCGTCACCGCCTGCATCTACCACGAGGCCGCCGCCAACGCCGTCCAGGAGCTTGCCTTCGCCCTCGCCACCGCCGTCGCCTACACCCGCGAACTCGCCGCCCGCGGCATCCCCGCCGAAACCGCGCTCAACGCCATCCGCACCGAGTTCGCCGTCGGCGTGGATTTCTTCATGGAGGTCTCCAAGCTCCGCGCCTACCGCCTCCTCTGGGCCAACGTCGCCGCGGCCTTCAACGCCTCCGCCAAAACCGCCTTCATCGGCGCCCGCACCGCCCTCTGGGACAAAACCGTCCTCGACCACCACGTGAACCTCCTCCGCCTCACCACCGAGGCCATGTCCGCCGTCGTCGGCGGCTGCGACACCCTCCTCATCCGCCCCTTCGACGGCGTCGGCCAGGAACCCACCGAACTCGGCAAACGCATGTCGAAAAACCTCCACGACCTGCTCGCCGACGAGTTCTCGCTCGCCCAGGCGATGGACCCCGCCGGCGGCTCCTATTACGTTGAGAAACTCACGGACGAACTCGCCCGGAACGCCTGGAAACTTTTCCAGGACATCGAGGCCAAGGGCGGCATGATCGCCGCCGTCAAGTCCGGTTATGTCCAGTCCCTCGTCGCCGCCGCCGCGAAGGAGAAACAGAAGCTCGTTGACTCCCGCCGCCGCGTCTTCCTCGGCACCACCCTTCAGCCCAACCTCAAGGACAAGCCGCCGCAAACCGCCCCGAAGCCCCCCTGCGCCGCCGCCGGACAAGCCGCCGCCGAAACCGCCGAAAAACTCGTCCGCCGCCGCGGCGCCGAGGACTTCGAGACCGTCCGCGCCGCCGGCGACGCCTTTGCCGCGAAAAACAACGGCCAGCGCGCCACCGTCTTCCTCGCCCGCATGGGACCGCCCAAGCAACACAAGGCCCGCGCCGATTTCTCCACCGGCTTCATGAGCATCGGCGGCTTTGAAATCGCCAAGGGCGCCTCCGGCTTCGCCTCCGCCGACGAGGCCGCGCAAGCCGCCGCCAACTCCGGCGCCCCCATCGCCATCCTCTGCTCGACGGACGACACCTACCCCGAACTCGTCCCCGCCTTCGCGAAAAAGTTAAAGGAACTCTCCCCGAAAACCGCCATCCTCGTCGCCGGCGCCCCCGGCGAAAACGAGGCCGCCTGGCGCGCCGCCGGCGTCAACGAGTTCATCAACATCCGCAGCAACGTCCGCACAACGCTCGCGCAGCTGCAAAAACTCGCCGGCGTCATCGCCTGACCGCGCCCTTTCGGAGCCTCCGGCATCCCCGCGATGCCGGAGACCCTCCCCGAAAACGCCCGACAACCCGCCGCCTCCCGCATGAAAGAAATCGTTAGTCTCGCGCAAGTTGAGGAAAAACTCCTGACCATCAGGGGCGTCCCCGTGCTGCTCGACAGCGATGCCGCCGCGCTCTACGGGGTGGAAACCCGCGAAATCAACCAAGCGGTCAAAAACAACCCGGAGAAGTTCCCGGAGGGATACGTATTTCGTTTGAGTTCAGCGGAAAAGGCGGAGGTTATCAAAAATTTTGACAGCCCTTCTGTTAAATTCTTCCGTTCAACGCCTTGCGCCTTCCCCGAAAAAGGCCTCTGCATGCTTGCGACTATCCTAAAAAGCGACCGCGCAACGCAAACCACACTCGCCATCGTCGAAACCTTCGCCAAAATCCGCGAACTTTCCCGCACCGTCGCCCGCCTCGCCGACACCAAGGGAAAATTCAAGCAACAGACCCTCATGCAAAAAAGCGGCGAAATCATGGCCGACATCCTCGGCGACGACATCAAGACCACCGGCACCGAAACCACCGTCGAACTCAACCTCGCCATCCTCAAATTCAAGCACACCATCCAGCGCAAAAATAAATAAGTCCATTTCCACCAACCATAACCAACCATGAGCACCACCACGCCTGACTTCACCAAAATCCCCTTCGCGGCCCCGTCCGCCAAGGCCCCCGAAAACGCCGGCAAGGGCTGGACGACCAACGAGCAAATCGCCGTCAAACCCTTCTACACCGCCGCCGACATCGCCGGCGCCGACCACCTCGGCAGCTTCCCCGGCTTCCCAAACTTCCTCCGCGGCCCCTACAACACCATGTATGCCAGCCGCCCCTGGACCGTCCGCCAATACGCGGGCTTCTCCACCGCAAAGGAATCCAACGCCTTCTACCGCCGCAACCTCGCCGCCGGTCAACAGGGCCTCTCCGTCGCCTTCGACCTCGCCACCCACCGCGGCTACGACTCCGACCACCCTCGCGTCGTCGGTGACGTCGGCAAGGCCGGCGTCGCCATTGACTCAATTCTCGACATGCAAACGCTTTTCGACGGCATCCCCCTCGAACGCGTCTCCGTCTCCATGACCATGAACGGCGCCGTCATCCCCGTGATGGCCTTCTACATCGCCACCGCCCTCGAACAGGGCGCCAAACTCGAAAACCTCGCCGGCACCATCCAAAACGACATCCTTAAAGAGTTTATGGTGCGCAACACCTACATCTACCCGCCGACGCCCTCCATGCGCATCATCGCTGACATCTTCGGCTACTGCGCCAAAAACATGCCGAAGTTCAATTGCATCTCCATCTCCGGCTACCACATGCAAGAAGCCGGCGCCACCGCCGACATCGAAATGGCCTACACCCTCGCCGACGGCCGCGAATACATCCGCGCCGGCGTCGCCGCCGGCCTCGACATTGACGCCTTCGCCCCGCGCCTCTCCTTCTTCTGGGCCATCGGCAAGGACTTCTTCATGGAAGTCGCCAAAATGCGCGCCGCCAGAGTCTTGTGGAACGAGATCGTCTCCCAATTCAACCCGAAAAACCCCAAGTCCCTCGCCCTCCGCACCCACTCGCAAACCTCCGGCTGGTCCCTCACCGCCCAAGACCCCTTCAACAACGTCGCCCGCACCTGCATCGAAGCCCTCGCCGCCGCCGGCGGACAAACCCAATCCCTTCACACCAACTCGCTTGACGAAGCCATTGCCCTCCCAACCGACTTCTCCGCGCGCATCGCCCGCAACACCCAACTCTACCTCCAGCAGGAAACCGGCATCTGCCGCACCATAGACCCTTGGGGCGGCTCCTATTACGTCGAAAAACTTACCCAGGAACTCATTGCGAAAGCCCGCGCCCACCTCGACGAAATCGAGAAACTCGGCGGCATGGCCAAGGCCATCGAAACCGGCCTCCCAAAAATGCGCATCGAGGAGGCCGCCGCCCGCCGCCAAGCCCGCATTGACTCCGGCCGCGAGGTCATCGTCGGCGTCAACAAACACGTCCTCGAAAAAGAACCGCCCATTGACATCCTTGAAGTGGACAACACCGCCGTCCGCGAGGAACAGGTCAAACGACTCGCCGAAATGCGTGCCACACGCGATAATGCGAAAGTCCAGGCCGCCCTCGACGCCATCACCGAAGCCGCCAAAACCGGCTCCGGCAACCTCCTCGAACTCGCCGTCACCGCCGCCCAAGCCCGCGCCTCCCTCGGCGAAATCTCCCTTGCCATGGAAAAAGTATTCGGACGCCACCAGGCCACCATCCGCACCATAAGCGGTGTCTATCGCAACGAGTTCAGCGGCGGCAAGGAGGTTGACGCCCTCCGCGCCCGCACCGACGCCTTCGCCGCCAAACACGGACGCCGCCCACGCATCCTCATCGTCAAACTCGGCCAGGACGGCCACGACCGCGGCGCCAAAGTCGTCGCCACCGCCTATGCCGACTTCGGCTTCGACGTTGACATCGGCCCCCTCTTCCAAACCCCGGAGGAAGCCGCCAAACAAGCCGTTGAGAACGACGTGCATCTCGTTGGCATGAGCAGTCTTGCAGCCGGACACAAAACACTCCTCCCGCAACTCGTCGGCGAACTGGCCAAACTGGGCCGCCCCGACATCCAAGTCATTGCCGGCGGCGTGATTCCCGCGCAGGACTACGACGAACTCCGCAAAGCCGGCGCCGCGGCCATTTTCGGCCCCGGCACGAAGCTCCCCGAATGCGCCAATGAAATCCTGACCCTCCTCGAAGCCCGCGACCCCGCGCTGTAAAAAGCGCGGGTTTGCATAAACCCCGCGCCCGAAATGGACTCCCTTGAAAAATACATCCGCCAAGGCGAGCCTTCGCGCGTGGAAAAGGCCCGGAATTGGCGAACCGCCATCGGCTTGCAACAGGTTGATGGGCTGAAACCATCCGCCTGTCTTCTTGAGGCAGCATCCGCAAACATCGAGGGCGACATTACGATTGACGAACCTTTACTGTTGAAAAATCCCCGCAAACGCCTCCTTCTCGCCCTGTTCTCCAAATGAAAATGATAAAAACATCCCTCCTCGCCCTCTGCCTCGCCTGTCTCGCCCTCGCCGCGACCGCCGCCGAAAAAAACGCCGTCGCCTGGCACGACGCCTCCAACTGGAAACCCGTCGGTCGCGCCTGGGACGACACCCCGGCGCCCTTCTCACGGCTCCCCGCGCGCGCCCAAAAATCCGTCCCCAAATCCGTTTGGCTGCGCTCACTTAAATCCGCCGGCCTCTACTTCGACTTCAAAACCGACGCCACCGTCATCCAAACCCGCATCGAACTGACCGACCCCGTCATCCCAAAGAAACACAGTGCCGCATCCGCCAGCGGACTCGACCTTTACGCGCGCGACCCCTCCGGTACCTGGCGCTGGGCCGGCGTCGTCTTCCCTTCGGACCAAAAAAGCACCGACACCATTCTTTCCGGCGCCATCCCCGGTCTCCGCGAATACCGTCTTTACCTGCCGCCATTCAACACCATCAAAACCATCGAGATAGGCGTCCCGACAAGCTGCCGCCTCGAACAAAGCCCCCTCCCGACCGCGAAACCCATTGTCTATTACGGCACTTCCATCATCCACGGCTACGCCGCCTCCCGCCCCGGCATGTCCGTCACCGCCTTGCTCGGACGCAAACTCAACCGCCCCGTCATCAACCTCGGCTTCTCCGGCGTCGGCAAAATGGAACCCGCCGTCGTTGACCTCGTCGCGGAAATTGATGCCGCCGTTTTCGTTATAGACTGCCTCCCCAACATGAGTTCCCTCACGCCCCCCGAAATCATCGAACGCGCCGAAAACGGCCTGCGTGTCCTCCGCGCCCGTCACCCGAAAACACCGATAATCCTCTTGGAAGACCGCACTTACGCCAATTCCTGGATAAAGCCCTCGCAACTCCGCAAAAACTCCGAAGCCCGCGCCGCCCTCCGTGTCGTCCGCGACAAACTTGCCCGCGAAAACTTCCCCGGTCTCACCTATCTCCAAGGAGAGGGCCTGTTTGGAGATGACGACGACGCCACTGTTGACGGCTCCCACCCGACCGACCTCGGCATCGCCCGTTTCGTCGAACGCCTCCTCCCCCTCCTCCGCTCCGCCCTCGCCAAATCCAACTAATCCCGGAACAACACATTACACAGAGTTCGCGGAGTTTTGCATAGGGGGCAAGGAGAAGCCCCTCCCATAGCTCCCATAAGTCCCATTACTCCCATTGCCCCACGTTTTCCCCCTCCGCGTCCCCCGCAAGCACCCTCACAACCGCACCCGCTTCAGCCGCAACGCGTTCCCCACCACGCACAAACAGCTGAAACTCATGGCCGCGCCCGCCAGCATCGGACTCATCGCCCATCCCGTCAACGGCACCAACACCCCCGCCGCCACCGGCACGCCAAGCCCGTTGTAAAAAAACGCCCAGAACAAATTCTGCTTGATGTTGCGCAACACAACCTTCCCTAACCGCAACGTCTTCGACAACCCGCCGACGCCCCCGCTCATCAACACCACCGACGCGCTGTCCAACGCCACCGCCGCCCCCGTCCCCATCGCCACACCCACATCCGCCGCCGCCAGCGCCGGCGCGTCGTTGAGGCCGTCCCCCGCGAACACCACGCATCCAGTCGAACGGAACTTCTTGACCAGCTCCATCTTCCCAACCGGACTTACCCCGGCATACCACTCGTCAATGCCCAATCTTCCCGCGACCGACGCCACGCACGCCTCCCTGTCCCCCGACACGATGACCACCCGCGCGCCGAGTTTTTTCAACTCCCCCGCCGCCCGTTCCGCGTCCCCGCGCACCTCATCCTCCAACGCAATGATGCCGAGACGTTTCCCGTCAACCGACACCTCCGCCAGCGTCGCCGCCCCAAATGCCCCCGTGCCATCCGCGTCCGCCGCCCGCCCCACGACAACCTGCCGCCCGCCGACAACCGCCCGCACGCCCGCGCCCGGCTCCGCCCGAAAATCCGCCGCCGCCGCCACCGCAAGCCCGCGCCGCCGCGCCTCCTCCACAATCGCCACCGCCAATGGATGCCCGCTCCCCGCCTCCGCCGCCGCCGCCAGCCCCAGCAACTCCTCCGCCCCGGCGCCCGCTTCGGGAAACACCCCCGACACCCGCGGCCGCCCCAGCGTCAGCGTCCCCGTCTTATCAACCAGCACCGTCCGCGCCGCCGCCAGCCGCTCCAACGCCGCCGCGCTTTTTACCAAAATCCCCTCCCGCGCCCCGCGCCCGACGCCCGTGACGACCGCCAGCGGCGTTGCCAGCCCCAACGCGCACGGACACGCGACCACCAGCGTCGCGATGCCGTAAAGCAACGCCCGCGACACCTCCCCGCTCCAAATCCACCACGCCGCGAACGCCGCCGACGCCACCGCGAACACCACCGGCGCGAACACCCCCGCCACCCGGTCCGCCACCCGTTGCGCCGGCGCCTCGCTCTCCTGCGCCTCCCGAACCAGCCGGATGATTTGCGCCAGCAACGTCGCCTCCCCCGTCCCCGTCACACGCTCCAAAAAACCGCCCGTCGCCAGGTTCAACGTCCCCGCGCTCACCATGTCCCCGGCGCGTTTCACAGCCGGCGCCGGCTCCCCCGTCAGCATGGACTCGTCAACATCCCCCGCGCCGGACTCCACCACGCCGTCCGCCGGCACCCGCTCCCCCGGACATATCCGCAACAAGTCGCCGACCGCGACGTCCCCGGCGGCGACGGTTTCCTCGCGCCCGTCCGCCAGCACGCGCCGCGCGGTCGCCGGCCTCAACTCCATCAACCCGCGCAACGCCTCGCCCGTCCGCGCGTGCGCCCGTTGCTCCAATATCTGCCCCAGCAACACCAACGCCGTCACCACCGCCGCCGTCTCGAAATACACCGGCCCGTCGCCGCCGCCCAAAACAACCCCCGCGCTGTAAATCCACGCCGCCCCCGTTCCCGTCACAATCAACGTGAACATGTTCGGATCCCTCTCGACGAGCGACCGCCACCACCGCCCGATGAACAGCCACCCGCACCACCAGAACACCACCGACGCCGCCGCGGCCTGCACCCACAGCGACAACCCGCCGCCGTGCCGCATGGACAGGAACATCACGCAACCCGACAACACCGCCGCGCCCCAACACCTAGGCCGCATCACCCGTGCCCCCGGCAGCCCCATGTGACCCACGGCCCGGTCCGGCTCGTGGTTCACGTCGCCCCGCTCCCCCGCCCCCCCC
>JAISTY010000232.1 GCA_031272375.1 Opitutaceae bacterium
CAACCTGTCTCCTCACCATAGCCGTCCCTTCAACATGTTCCCCCCCCCCCCCCCCCCGCGATGCTTCTCGCTATTCTTCAACTAATAGCATTTCTTTTTCTGCCGCAGGTTGCCGCCGCCAACTCGCCCGCTGACCCGATTCTTATCACGGACGCCGCCGGGTTCGACGCCATCCGCGGCAACTTGTCCGCGCATTACCGGCTCGCCGCGGACATTGACCTTTCCGCCTTTGCCGCCGGACGTGGTTGGGAGCCGATTGGCACGCCCGCCGCGCCCTTCACCGGTTCGCTCGACGGCTCCGGGCACCGCATCACCGGCCTCGTTGTCAATCGCCCCGCCACCGGCAAGCGCGTGGAAATCACAGGGCACAAAGGCGCCTGCTGGGACGCCCCCGAAAACACTCTCGCCGCCTTCAATGCCGCCTGGACGCTCGGAGCCGACAGCGTGGAGACGGACGTTGTTCTCACAAAGGACATGAAACTCGCCACCGTTCACGGGGACGACATCCCCGGAAACGACGGCTGCAAGGTCTCCCAGATGACCCTGGACGAAATCCGCGAACTCGACGTCGGCGGCTGGTGGTTTGGGCCGAACGGCCCTTACGCGGGGGAGCGGGTGCCTTTGCTGGAGGAAATTTTCGCGACTATTCCGGACGGCGGCGTTTGCTACATAGACATCAAGAACAACAACTGGTATCTCGCCTCGCACATCATCCCGGAAATCAACGCCGCCTTCCTCGCTTCCGGATGCCAGCCCAGCCAAGTCGCCATCACCTGCGTCAATCCCTATATCGCCGCCCAGACCAAAGAGCTTTGGCCGGACCACATCAGCCAAGGTTGCCTCCAGGGAGGCTATGATGTCTATAATTACGAAACCGTCTCAAATGCCGTCCGGACATGGGAATACGCCGTTGATCGCATCAACCTCTATTCGCACTACAACGCCGACGGAACCAGCTACTGCAACGCCACGCTCTTCCGCCTTGCCGACGACTTTGGCTACGAAATGGGCGTCTCCGTCGTGGACGACCCCGCCGAGATGGCACAACACATAGCTGCGGGTGCCTTCGACGTCACAACCAACCGCGTCGGGTGGCTCCGGGAGCAACTCAATGGCATGGGCGCGCTGCCAGACCGCGACTGCGACCACGCCGGTCTCTTCGGCTGCGTCCGCAACGCCGTTTTCAAAAACCTCCACCTCGTCGCTCCGCAGGTCGCCGGGCGCAATTTCACCGGCGCCCTCGCCGGCTATGCCGACGGCTCCGGCACGTCCGTCGAACGCTGCTCCGTCCAGGGCGGCGTCGTTACCTCCGGCAACACCGCCGTCACCGACGGCGTTGAAAGCGAGACCGGCGCGCTCCTCGGCATCAATTACTACGGCACCGTCCGCGATTGCTACGCGACGGCGGACGTCCGCGGCGCGCGGCGCGTCGGCGGCTTGTTGGGCACGAACCACGGCGGTCTGGTCGAGCGCTGTTTCGCGTCGGGCAACATCACCGGGCGCATGGAGACCGGCGGCCTGCTGGGGCGCAACCGCAGCGGCTCCGTCCGCAACGCCTTCGCGCTCGCCCCGCGCGTCACCGCGCAAGGTCGCTGGCCCGGACGCGTCGTCGGACGCAACATTGACGGCGCCGGGGCCGACGCCGCCACGCTCGCCGCGTGGGAAGGCGCCGCCGCCCTCGCGCCGGACAACACGGCGCGGACGTTCACGGTGGACGCCCCCGCGTGGGCCGGCGCGCCCGTCAACGGCGGCAGTTTGACGGCGGGGGAATTGCGGACGCGGGCCGCGTTCGAGGCGCTCGGCTTCGATTTCACTGTTTCGGGCAACTGGGACTGGACCGCCGGCAACTACCCCGTCCTGCGCGGCGTTTCCGGTCAGACCGACACCCTTGCCATCCCGCCCGCCATCCTCGTCCAGCCGCAGGGCGGCGTGTTTTTCCGCGGGGACTCGCACACCTTCACGGTCACCGCCACCGGCGACGCCCCGCTGTCCTACCAATGGCTTCGCGACAACCTGCCGCTCCCCGGCGCCACCAACGCCACGCTGTCCCTCGCGAGCATCACCCTGGCGGACGCCGGTCCCTACACCGTCACCGTCTCCAACCCCAATGGCGGCGTCACCAGCGTCACCGCCGACCTGACCGTCCGGCTGACCAGCGACGACTTCCTCGCCTACGCCTTGAAGCCCGGCGCGGAGGCGGAGGTGTTTCCCGGCGACGGCGGCTTGTCGCACCTTCCGCGCGTCACCCTTTCCGGCGACGCCTTGTCCATGACCTTCCTTCCGGCGCGCGCGGGCCACGTTTATCAGGTGGAGAAGAGCAACGACCTCGCGACCTGGGAGCCTGTCGGCGCGCCGATTATCCCGGCGGCGGACGCGACGGTTGGGACGACGCCCGTCACCGTTCCCAGTTCCGAGCCGGTTTCGGAGGCACCGCGGCAATTCCTCCGCCTGAAAATCCGTCCGCCGTCGCAATGAGATTTCGGGCGGCGGGAAAATTCCGCTTGCAAGCGGGGTGCGGGCGGATGTTTTTCGCCGCTCCTACACATGCCCAGGTGGTGGAATTGGCAGACACGCAGGTCTCAGAAGCCTGTGCCTCGCGGCGTGCGGGTTCGACTCCCGCCTTGGGCACCAAATTCACCGCCGATAACCCTGAAAACATCCCTCTTATCATGTTGTTTCTCTTTAGATTGCTTGGAATTATCGTTGTTCTCGTGTCCGGCGGGCTTCTGTTTCTCGGAGGCTCCGGCAAGTCGCTCTTCGGCTGGGCGGGGCTGGTTGTCGGCGCGGCGCTGCTGTCGTCGTCGGTCATCCTCACCAAGGTTTGGAACCGCCGCCGGGAGAAAATAGAGCGCGACTGGCAAGCGCGGATGAAGTTCAACCCGGAATTCGAGGAGCTGCGGAAAAAACACCGCGCCAGAATCGCGGAGTTGGCGGCGGAAAAGAAGGACGGCGGAAACGCGGCGGAATAAGGCAAGATGCCGCTGTCGCCTTCCGACACCCGTGAACTTCTCGCCCGCCTCGGCCACTCGCCGCGGCGCTTCCTCGGACAAAACTTCCTCGTTGACGCCAACATTGTCCGCAAATCCGTGGAGCTGGCGGAGGTGTCCCCCGGCGACGCCGTCGTGGAAATCGGGCCGGGTCTCGGCACCTTGTCGGAGGCGTTGCTGGAGGCCGGCGCGGAGCTTTGGGCGGTCGAAAAAGACCCGCGCCTCGCCGCCTTCCTGCGGGAACACCTGCAACCGCGCTTTCCCGGAAAATTCCACCTCATGGAAGGCGACGCGGTGGAGTTTCCCCTCGCCGGACTGCCGCCGCGACAAGCCGCCGCCGGCTTCAAGATCGTCGCCAACCTCCCCTACGCGATTTCGACGCCGTGGCTGGACGGCGTCCTTTCGGGGCCGGCACCCTCGCGCATGGCGCTCATGCTGCAGGCGGAGGCCGCGCGGCGCTACACCGCCCCGCACGGCACGAAACTCTTCGGCGCGATTTCGATTTTCCTCCAGGCCGCCTTCGAATCCGCGGAAAGCCGCCGCGTGCCGGCGGCCTGCTTTCATCCGCGCCCGGACGTGGATTCGCTCCTGCTCCACCTGAAACGCCGCGCGGAGCCGCGTTTCTTTCCGGAGCCGCGAAAGAAACTCGTCCGCGCTTGTTTCCAGCAACGCCGCAAGCAGCTCGCCCCGCTGCTCGGCAAGCTGCTGCCCGACGGCGGCGCTGACTGGCTGCGGCGGCTTGTCGCGGCGGGGCTGCCGGCGACTTGTCGCGCCGAGGAGGTGCCGGTTTCCCTGTGGCTGGAACTCGCGGCGGACAACGGAAGCGCGCCGCTCACTTCCCCCGACGCGCCGCCGCCATCGCCGCCCCGATGATGCCGGCCTGGTTGCAAAAACGCGCCGGA
>JAISTY010000234.1 GCA_031272375.1 Opitutaceae bacterium
GCCGTCCTCGCCCAGCAGAAAAAACTCGTCGCCCAGATGGTCCGCGACGAACTCGCCCGCGCCGGCCTCGCCAACCCCACCAAGGAGCAGCTCGCCGCCGCCGAGAAAATCGCCATGGACCAAGTCCGCTCCGAATTCGCACCCGACAAAATGCGCGCCGCCTTCGCCGGCGTCTTCGCCGACCTCTACACAAAGGAGGAATTGCAGGCACAGACCGGCTTCATGCGCTCCGCCGGCGGCAAGGAGGCCCTCAAGGCCATCGGCGGCCAGCCCTCCCCCGACGCCGCCGCGGCCGTCGAGGCCTTCCACCAGTCCGTCCTCGGCAAAAGCATCCGCGCCAAACAACGCATCCTGAACCAGAAAACCGCCGAGATCCTCGCCCCGAAAACCGCCGCCGTCCAAACCAAGGCCCGCAAAGCCCTCCAGGACTACGCCGCCACCCAGAAATAACCCCGCCCTCAACGCCCCGGCAGCAAATGCCACGTCACCGCCGCGAAATGGCAGACGCTCCCCGCCAGCACGAACAAATGCCAGACCGCGTGATGGTAGCGCACCCCCTTCATCAGGTAAAAAACCGTCCCCAGCGTGTAGGCCAGCCCTCCCGCCAACAGCCACCACAACGCCCCCGCCGTCAGCGACACCAGCATCGGCTTCGCCGCCACCACCACCACCCACCCCATCCCCACATACACAAGCGTTGACGCCACCTTGAACCGCCCCGTGAAAAACACCTTGAACGCCACCCCCGCCGCCGCCAGCCCCCACTCCCCCCCGAAAAGCGACCACGCCCACCCCGGATGCCCCCCGCCGCGCACCCCCACCAACAACACCGGCGTGTAAGTCCCCGCTATCAGAAGGAAAATCGCCGCGTGATCCATGACATGAAAAAACGCCTTCCACCTCGGCGCCGTCAGCGCGTGGTAAAGCGTCGAGGACAGGTAAAGCGTCAGCAGCGTCGCCCCGTAAATCGCCGCGGACACCACGCGCAACACATCCCCGCCCCCCGCCGAAACGCAAAGAACCCACAGCCCCGCCCCCGCCAGCGCCGCCCCGACCCCGTGCGTCACGCTGTGCGCGATCTCCTCCCCCTTGGTGTAATGTGTTTCGCGGCTCATGCCCCCGCGGACATTGCCCCGCCCGCCCCTCCATGAAAGCGCGAACTTCCCTCCCGCCCGAAAATTCCAAATCTCAAATTTCAAATCTCCGCCTCCGCCGTCCCTGGAAAATCTCAAATCCCAAATCTTAAATTTTAACTCCCTTCCCTTCCTCCCAATGAAAAAAACTCCCGCCGCGCTCCGCTTCCCGTTCGCCGTCCTCGCGACCGTGCCCTTCTTCTGCCGCGCCGTTGACTCCATCAACGACCCCATCCTCACCCCCGCATTCCTCCAAACCGCCGTCGCCGCCGACCGCCTCCAAAACGCCCTCGGCACCCTCGCCGTTGACGCCGCCCGCGCCGCCAACGGCACCCTCTACCCAAACGGCACTCCCATCACCGGCGGCTTCGGCGGCTACCACCCCGCCCTCGACAACCCCTTCGGCAACGCCACCACCGGCTGCGACTCCCTCGAACCCGAACTCGCCCCCGAAACCGGCGCCCCCCTCTCCATCCGCGAATACCTTGTCCAGAACATCGTCGTTGACCGCGACACCGACCAGCCCATCCACACCGGCGGCCTCGCCGCCTATTCCCCGCTCTCCTACAACGCCACCCTCCACACCGTCCGCAAACCGCGCCCCGGCGACCTCATCCCCTACGTCGGCTCCACCTACACCCCTGACGGCGCCTGGAACCTCGGCCCCGGACAGCACCAGCGCCGCTTCACCATAGACTTCCCCGTCTCCGCGACCGACGCCGGCGTCTCCTACCCCGTTGTCCTCGGCATCCGCGACCAGTCCCCGACCAACAACACCGCCAACTACAACTCCCTCGGAGAAAAGGACGGCCTCTCCTTCATCGCCCTCTTCCCCGACTACGCCGCCTACGTCGGCTCCTTCGCCTACGGCCAGGAAAAATACTCCTTCTCCTACGGCCCCGGCATCGCCCACCCCGACATCCTCGGCGCCCGCCGCTTCGCCCGCGGCTCCTACCCCAACCCCGTCCCAAAACTCGGCTCCCTCTGGTATGCCAACTTCCTCCTCAAAAGCTACGCCATCTCCGAGGAGGAAATGGCCGACTCCCCCGACACCCGACAGGGCAACCTCGTCCCGCAATTCCAGGCCGGCAAACGCATCCTCTATTCCTACGGCAAACGCGGACAACAAACCCCGCCCCTCGACACCATCGTCGTCTTCGCCGGCCTCAACCGCACCAACCGCCTCGGCGACGCCCCCCTCGTTGACAACGAATCCACCGGCTGCGAACGCATCTACCTCACCCGCGAATTCGGCTACGCCTGCCGCTGGGAACTCTGGGCCAACGAAAACGACAAACGCGTCGCCCTCACCCCCTCCGCCGACTCCGCCGGGCACTACCCCGGCCACCCAACCGCCCCCGCCCTCGCCGTCGAATGGTGGCAGCGCAACGAGGGCGGCCTCCCCGCCGACATGTCCGGCAACTACACCGCCCACTTCCGCGCCGGCCCCGTCCAGGAAATCATCCTCGAACGCGACCCCGTCACCAACGAACCCACCGCCGGCTACTACACCCACACCCAAACCATCATCAACCCCGACACCGACGCCGAGGAAACCCTCAACTGGTATCTCATCGGCGTCCACGACATGACCGACGTCCACGACCTCGTCGCCGAAACCGGCGCCCCCG
>JAISTY010000240.1 GCA_031272375.1 Opitutaceae bacterium
TCCCCACCTCCCCATTACTCTTTCCTTTTAACACAAAACTTTACCCCCCCCCCTCCCTTCCCCGCGCCGCTCTGCGGCGCACACTCTCAATTGTTAATTGCCCTCCGTGCCCTCCCCCCTTCCTCCGTGACCTCTGTGTAATGGTTTGTGTTTTTAACCTGTCCCTGTCCCTTAACTCGCTCCTTGGCATTATACGCCCCTCTTCATCCCTCTCTCTTCTGTTCAAAGAATTCTCCGTGCCCTCCCCGCTCCTCCTCCGCGACCTCTGTGTAATATGTTTCCCGCGCATTTCCCGCTTGCCCCGCGACAAGCCGCCGCCAGCGTGCCGCCAACCTTCCGCTTCATCTCGATAACCCTCACGCCTCCCGCAATCCGCAATGCGTCCCTCCCCCTCTCCCGCCATGAAAACAAAAAAAACTGCCGCATGCCTCGCCGCCCTCCTCTCGCTCGCTCTCAACGCCGGCGCCGCCGTCACCACCTCCACCACCACCGAATCCGCGCCCCCGCAAACCGCCACGCGCACCTTCGTCCGCGACGGCAAAACCATCACCGAAACCGTCACCACCCAAACCACCTCCGAGGCCGTCTCCCAAACCAAATCCTACAAGGCCGCCATCTTCGTCGCCAATCGCGCCGGCCCCGCCTACGACTCCAAAATCGCCTCCCTCGCCGACTTCGTCGCCGCCCGCGTCGCCGACATCGGCGTCCAGTCCATCTCCCGCGAAACCGCCGTTGACGCCGCCCGCAAATTCGACCCCGAACTCGCCTCCTCCCCGCGCCCCGCCGACAGCCTCGACTCCCAGCTTTCCAACCAGTCCTCCGCCCTCCGCCTCGCCCAAAACCTCGGCGCCGACTACCTCCTCCAATGCTCCCTCGGCAGCGTCGCCACCGCCAACCGCTCCATCAAGGCCTACGGCGTCCAACTCCAAAACACCGAATACTCCGCCCTCGTCTCCTACAAAATCCTCGACGGCAACTCCGGCGCCGCCCTCACCGGCGACACCCTCCGCGTCTCCCGCTCCGAACAGCAAAACGCCCACGCCTCCGCCGACCTCAAGGACGCCCAAATCCTCGACGCCCTCCTCGATGACGCCGCCGCCCAAATCGCCAACGGCCTCGCCGCCCGCATCGCCGCCAATCGCATCCCTCTCCCCTCCGCCGCCGCCCAACTCGTCACCATCACCATCACCCCCGACGTCGCCGACGTCTTCCTCCCCAGCATCAAAATCGGCGAGGGCAACGTCCTCAACCTCTCCGACTCCAAAGGCAAAGTCTCCCCCCTCAACGTCACCGTCGAAATTGACGGCGTCGCCGTCGGCACCGCCCCAGGCGCCATCCAAGTCCGCCCAGGCTTCAGCAAAATCCGCCTCACCCGCGAGGGCTTCGAACCCTGGGAACGCATCATCAGCGCCCGCGAGGGTCAAATCATCCTCGCCCCCATGAAAATGACCGACGCCGGCATGGCCCGCTACAAGGAACTCGCCAGCTTCATCCAAGGCCTCAAAAACGGCGACAAACTCACCGACGCCCAAGTCAAAGTCCTCGAAGGCCAGGCCGAGCAACTCCGCAACTCCTTCAAACGCGAAGACTACAAAATGGACACCAAGGACAACGTCCAAGTCACCCAAAAAACCCTCTTCTAATCTCCTGCCAACAAGGAAAATCTGAAATCCAAAATTCCAAATCTTATCTCCGAAATCCAACCACGGAAACCCTCCCGCAATTCCAACGCCCTCCCGCCATGAAACCCGCCACACCACGCCAACCCGCCACCAACCTCTCCCTCTCCTTTTCCGCGCCGCGCTCCTCGCGCCCTTTGCGGTTAATCAAACCCTCCCTCCTCTCCTTCTGTGCCCTCTGTGTCTCTGCGGTGACCCTCCCCGCCCAGCAACAACCCGCCGCCCCAGCCCCCGCCCCAAAACTCAAAGTCGTCGCCGTCGCCAAAATCAAAACCCTCCCCGCCGTCGCCGAAGTCGCCGCCCGCAAGAAAATCTCCATCGCCCGCGTCACCCAATCCCTCGACAGCCAACTCATCGCCGCCCTCCAAGCCACCCGCAAATACGAGGTCGTCGCCCGCTCCGACGCCGACGCCCTCGTCGAGGAAGCCGCCGCCACCAACCGCGCCTTCTCCTTCGGCAACGCCGACTACCTCCTCGTCGCCACCGTGGACGACTGCGCCGACATCGCCCAAACCGGCGACTTCGGCTGGGCCGGCAAAGTCACCAAACGCGTCATCCGCCTCTCCATCGTCGCCAAAATCTACGACGCCAAATCCGGCAAAATCATCGAAACCGCCAACTTCCAGGAAACCAAAAACCTCGTTGAGGAAAAACAAGCCGCCGTCACCGAGGACGGCGACCTCTCCGACTCCATCCTCCTCGAAATCGCCCGCTCCCTCTCCGAAAAAATCGCCAACCGCGTCGTGGACATCGGCTATCCCGCCAAAATCATCGCCCTCACCGGCCCCCAAGTCACCCTCTCCCGCGGCGAAGGCACCGGCATCGCCGCCGGCCAACTCTGGGAAATCTACGCCACCGGCGAAGCCCTCGTGGACCCCGACACCGGCGCCATCCTCGGCGCCGAGGAAGTCCTCGTCGGCAAAATCCGCATCACCCGCGTCACCCCAAAATTCTCCACCGGCAAAATCGAAGGCGAAAACCTCGGCATCGCCAAAGGCGCCATCGCCCGCGCCCCCCCCCGAGAGGGCCGGGCCGCCCCCGGCGTTGGGGCCCGCCACCGGGACCCCCCCCCGCACCCCGGGGGGACGCCGCCCCC
>JAISTY010000242.1 GCA_031272375.1 Opitutaceae bacterium
CGTCGAAAGCGGCGACAAGTCGCCGCACTCCAGAAGGGAAAAGCGGCGGGGGCGGCGGGTTGTCGCGGCAGGGTGGAGCGGAAACGGCTGGGTCAGGGGGCGGGGATGAGTTGGGGGGCGGTGCGGATGGTTTTGCGGCCGTCGGAGATTTCGGCGAACCATTCGCGGGCGGGGGCGGGTGTTTTCCAGGGGACGGAGACGGTTTTGCCGGGGGAGGTTTTGACGGAGGCGATTTTCTCAAACGGGGCGATTTTGGTGCCGAAGTCGTGGGGGATGGAGAATTTGCCGGCGGGGTCGTCGCGCCAGCGGTCGAGGAAGGGGGAATAGGTGGTGGCGAGGATTTTGTTTTCGGCGGGGGAGAAGGTGAGGAGGCGGAGCCAGCCGTCGCCGCCGTTTTCGTCGAGTTGGAAGTCCTGGACGAGGGAGTGGACGGGAGGGAGGTCTTCGCGGGTGTCGGTGCGCCAGCCCTCGCCGGTGGTGTGGCCGCCGACGATGAGGAGGAGGTTGGGTTTGGTTTTGAGGGCGTTGAAGACGGCGGCGCCGTCGGTTCCGAAGGAGCCTGGGACGCCGGGGAGGAGGCTGTCGTGGGTGAGGATGATGGCTTGGCGGTCGGCGTGTTGGTCGAGGAGGCCGGCGGCCCATTCGAGGACGGCGGGGTTTTTGGCGGGGGCGCGGTAATCGAGGCTGACGACGATGAATTTGGCGGAGCCGGCGTCGAAGAGGGTGTAGTGGTTTTTGTTGTTGTCGCCGTAATGGCCGCCGTAGTAGGGGCGACCTTGGAAACGTTTGATGCCGAAGTATTTGTCAAAGTATAGGGCGGGGCCGTTGTATTTGTGTTTTCCGTCGGGGGCGAGGAAGCGCTGGTCGTGGTTGCCGACGCAGATGTCGTAGGGGACGCCGTGGGGGAGGCCGCTGACTTTGGGGTCTTCGAGGATTTTCATGGCGGCGTCGGCGATGTCCCATTCGGCGTTTTCAAAGACGTCGCCGGTGTCGGTGATGTCGCCGAGGTGGAGGGCGAAGGCGATGTTGAGGCGTTTTGCGTTTTGGGCGATCCAGCGGGTTTGGGCGAAGAACATCTCCGGGGTGCCGCCGAATTTTTTCATGGTGTAGTATTGGGTGTCGGGGATGAGGGCGATGGTGAAGGAAGGGGCGGCGGCGGTTTGGGGGCGTCCGAAGAAGGTGACGTTGAGGGAGTCGGCGGGGTTGGGGTCGTTGGCGAGGAGGGAGAGGGTGGCGGTGTCGCCGGAGAGGTTTGCGGAGAGGTTGGAGGCGGAGGGTGCGGCGTTGGAGGGGTTGGTGTCCCAGGTGACGGAGAGTTTGGGGCGTTGTTCGGTTTTGGGGGCGCGGGAGCTGATGAAGGCGGCGGCTTTGGGGTTGAAGCGGGTGTCGAGGAAGACCCAGCCGCGGTTTTTCTGGCCGGCGGCCCAGGCGCGGAGGGAGGCGGTGACGTCAATGTCGTAGGAGGTGGAGGGGCGGTTGGGGACGAAGAAGGCGTCGGGTTGTGCGATGGCCTCCTTGCCGTCGGGCTGGATGCCGTCGCCGTGCCAGTAGCGGGCGTCCCAGGAGGCTTTTTTGCTTTCCCAGGAGACGAGCAAGCGGTGGAGGAAGATGCGGTGGAAGGAGGTGGCGTCCTTCAGTTTGCCTGTGTTGAGGGTGAGGGTGGCGCGGGCGATGGAGGCGCCGTCGGGGATTTGGCCGGGGGCGTCGCCGAAGATGTTGGGGAAGCGGAGGAGGGTTTGTTTTTCGCGGACGAGGGTTTCGACGCCCTCGTTGGTTTTTTTGGCCTCGCGGAGGACCCAGGTGTTGTTGCCGCGGGGTTGGGATTTGGAGGGGTTTTGGGAGTCAATGCCGACGTCAACGGCGGCGTTGTAGGCGTTGAGGCCGTTTTGAAAGACGGCGGTTTGCTCGTCGGAGTTGGAGACGAGGGAGTCGGCGGCGGCGGCGGAGAACGCGAAGGCCGTCGCGCAGAACAACACGAAGGGCAGGCGGGAGAGGCGGAGGGTCTTTTTCATTGCCCGGACAGAAGACGGGAAAGGGCGGCGCGAGGAAAGGGGAAACACCGGCGGAAGGGCGGCGGGGCGCGAGAAACTCCGCGACCGCGCGCCCCTCAATTGGCTTTCCCATCCTCCGCGCCGCTGCTTGAAACCGCGCCGTCATGTCGCGCTTTTTGGGAAACCTGAACCCGTCCGCGTGGGCGGCGCTCCGCTGCCCGGACTTCGCCGCGTCCGCCCAAAACGGCGACACCCTGCCCGTCCTTCCCGTGCGCGACGCCGCGGACAACGCCCCCCTTCCCGCGCTTCCGCCCGACATCGCTGCGCGCGCCCTTTTCCTGCCGCCCCTCCGCTTCACGCCCGCCCCCGGTTTTGGACGCGTCCCCGACGATCTTTTCCACGCGCTTCTTCTTGAAACCGGCGGGAGCGTCCGCCGTTCCGGTTTCCAAAAAATCCTGCTTTTCAACACCAGCGCGCGCGCGCGTCCGGCGGTGGAGACCGCCGCCCTCGATCTGCGCGACCGCGAAGGGCTGGACGCGCTCGTCCTCCACCGCGAAACCGCCGTCGCCGCCGTGGAAACGCCCCCGCTGCCGCTGGTCGTCGTGCCGCTTGCCGCCGTCGAGCAGCACGGCCCCCATTTGCCGACGGGCACGGACGCGCTTCTCAACGAGGCCCTCCTTGACCGCGCGCTCGACAACCTGCCGCCGGGCGCCCCCGTTTTCACCGCCCCGCCCGTCCTCGTCGGCAGGAGCAGCGAGCATTTCGGTTTTGACGGCACCTTGTCGCTCACGACGGAGACGCTGCGGCGCCTTCTGCTTTCCCTTGCCGGGAACCTGCGCGCGGGCGGGTTCGGGAAGACCGCCTTTTTCAACACCCACGGCGGCAACAGCGCCGTTGTCCGGCAGGTTGTCGCGGAACTCGCGGAGGCCGGCGCGCCCGTCGCGTTGCTTCGCGCGCACCGCCTTGCCGAGCGGCGGCTTGTCGGCGGGATCTCCCCGCGCGAGGCCCAATGGGGTTTTCACGCCGGCGACTGGGAAACCTCCCTGATGCTCGCCGCGCGCCCCGGACTCGTCCGCATGGACGCCGCCGTCCGCGAGTGGCCCGCGCCCCTGGAGCGGCTTGGCGGCGGCTTGTCCGCGGCCTGGCTGACCCGCGACATTTCCCGGAGCGGGGTGATGGGCGACGCCACCGCCGCCACCGCGGAGAAAGGCGCGCGCTGGCTTGCCGAAGCCGCCCGCGCGCTCGCGGAGGAAATCGCCGCCCTGCTGAAAACGCCCTGACGCGGCGGTGTTTTCCGTCGCCGCGCCTGTTTTCCCTCGACACAGCGGTCTCCGGCACAAGCCTCCGGCGGCATGTCATTCCCGCAACGCACCACCCGCGCCGAGGTTGAGCTTGGCGCCACGTTTCAACCCAAATTCGGCCCCGACGGTCTTATTCCCTGCATCGCGCAGGACGCCGACAGCGGCGAGGTTCTCATGTTCGCCTTCATGAACGCCGAATCGCTCGCGCTCACGCTCAAGACCGGCAAGGCCACCTATTGGTCCCGTTCGCGCAACAAGCTTTGGATGAAGGGTGAGGAGTCCGGGAACCTCCAGCGCCTCGTCAGCCTGATGACCGATTGCGACCAGGACGTCCTCCTCATCAAGGTCCGCCAGGAAGGAGCCGCCAACGCCGCCTGTCACAACGGCTACCGCTCGTGTTTCTACCGCCGCCTCGCCGACCCCGCCGGCGCCGACTTCAAACTGGAGTTCACCGCCAAGCCCCTCTTCGACCCCGCCACCGTCTATAAAAAATGACCGCCGCGACAACCTGCCGCCGCCGCCCGCGCGCTCTGTTGTTAATTGCTAATTGTTAATTGTTAACTGTTAATTCTCCCATGCGCCTTCGTGTTCTCCCGTCGGGTCTCATCCAGACCAACGCCTACCTCCTGACCGAGCCGGCTCGCGGCGAGGCCGTCCTTGTGGACGCCCCCGGAGGCATTTGGGAAAAAATCCAGCCGCTTCTCGCCGCCGACAACTGCCGCCTTGCCGAACTCTGGCTCACCCACGGGCACTGGGATCACACCCAGGGCGCCGCCGAAGTTGTCCGTCAAACCGGCGCCAAAGTCTCCGCGCACCGCGCCGACCAGCCGCTCATCGAGACCCCGGAGGTCATGGAGGAATACCTGCCCGTCGGCCTCGTCATCGAACCCGTCAAGGTGGACCGCTGGCTCGGACAAGGCGACCGCCTCGACGCCCTTGGCACCGCGGTCGAGGCGCGCCACGTTCCCGGACACTGCCCCGGCAACCTCCTCTTTTATTTTCCGGCGCAGGCGGCGGCCTTTGTGGGCGACGCCATTTTTGCCGGCAGCATCGGGCGCACGGATCTTCCCGGCGGAGACTTTTCGCAACTCGAACGCTCCATCCGCGGGCAAATCTACACGCTCCCCGACGCCACGCGGCTTTATCCCGGACACGGAGACGCCACGACCGTCGCCGACGAGAAGGCGGGCAACCCCTACGTCAGCGAAGCCTGAACCGCCGCCAAACCCATCGCCCGCCATGCCCCACGAGCCGCACATGCGCCAAGCCCTCGCCCTCGCCCGCCGCGCCTGGGGACAGACCCACCCGAACCCGATGGTCGGGGCCGTCATCGTTGAAGGCGGGCGCGTCGCCGCCTCCGGCTGGCACCGGCGCGACGGCGGTCCGCACGCCGAGCGCGAGGCCCTTGCCGCGCTCAAGCGCCCC
>JAISTY010000062.1 GCA_031272375.1 Opitutaceae bacterium
GCTGTCCATCGTGGTGCAGGCGGCGAAGTCCATCGCGTAGTTGCGTTTGCCGGCGGCGCGCTGGGCGGCGAGAAAGCGGTTGATGCCGGCGCTGTTCTGGAAGGAGGCGCGCCCCTCGATGACAATGAGAACGGGGTCGGCGTCCGGTGCGACAAGGAAGGTGTTGGCGGCGGAGGCGGGCATTGGCGGAAGGGAAAGGCGGGGCGGCGCGCTTGGGAATGAAAAAAACGGGGCGGCGCGCGCCGCGTTCCCGCTTTTTTCCCGGATTTCCTCTCGCGCTCCCATGTCCGCCCTCTCTATCTCTCCGCCCCGAAATGCCTCTCCCGCCCGCGAGTTTTATGGCGCAACTTGGCGCCGCCGACACCCGTTTCTGGCTGCAACTCGGCCTGGCCGCGCTGGTCATCGGCACCGTCCTCATCGTCCTCTGGCGCATGAGCCGCGTTGTGCTGACCCTCGTGGCGCTCGGGATTGTCGCCTACGTCGCCTACACGTGGTGCTACGAGCGTTCCGAGCCGGCCTTCATGAGTCCCGTCGTGGATCGCATCGTCCCCTACCTGCCGGAGATCGGCGGCGCCGCGGCGCGACAACCCGCCGCCGCGCCGCTTCCCCTGCGCGACAACCCGCCGCCGCCGGAGGCCCTCGCGCCCGTCCCCGCCGTCTCCTTCCCGCAACAGCAGCCCCCGCCGCCCGCGCGCCGGCGCGACTGATCTTTTTTTCCGACAACACACACACACCATCGCAACCACCGCCTCCGCACATGCCAGACCCGAAGAAAAACCGCCTCCCGCTCCCCAACATACCGCCCAACAAGGTTCAGCCCAAGATCCTCCTCTTCTACGCCGCCATCGTCGCCGCGATCTGCCTCATCTATTATTACTCCGACTCTCCGGGCGCCCTCCCCGCCCCCCTGAAAATCCAGGACGTCGTGGACCGCGCCGCCCGCGGCGAAATCAAGGACGGCGTCATCCGCACCGAGAGCGCCATCGGCTTCGGCGGCGTCGTCGTCACCGGCACCCTTCCTGAGAAAGTCAAAAACGCCAAGGGACGCGAAACCGACCGCTTCGAGGCCTCCGGTCGCCTCACCGACGCCAACCTCGCCATCCTGCAGCAGGCGCGTTTCACGGAAAAGCCCTCGAACAACCTCTGGGGCAGCATCCTCATCCAGATCGTCCCCTTCATCCTCCTTTTCGGCCTCGTTTATTTCCTCTTCGTCCGCCAGCTCAAGGGCGCCGGGCGCGGAGCGCTCTCCTTTGGCAAATCCCGCGCCAAACGCCTCAACCGCGAAAAGGGCAAGGTGACCTTCGCCGACGTCGCCGGCTGTGACGAGGCCAAGGAGGAAATCTCCGAGGTCGTCGGCTTCCTCAAAAACCCGAAAAAATTCCAGAGCATCGGCGGCAAAATCCCCAAGGGCATCCTCCTCGTCGGGCCTCCCGGCACCGGCAAAACCCTCCTCGCAAAGGCCGTCGCCGGCGAGGCCGACGTCCCCTTCTTCTCCATCTCCGGTTCCGACTTCGTCGAAATGTTCGTCGGCGTCGGCGCCTCCCGCGTCCGCGACATGTTCGAGCAGGGCCGCAAGGAGGCCCCGTGCATCGTTTTCATTGACGAGATTGACGCCGTCGGGCGGCAGCGCGGCGCCGGTCTCGGCGGCGGCAACGACGAACGCGAGCAAACCCTCAACTCCATCCTCGTCGAGATGGACGGCTTCGACCCCAACGAAGGCGTCATCATCATCGCCGCCACCAACCGCCCCGACGTCCTCGACTCCGCCCTGCTCCGCCCCGGACGCTTCGACCGGCAGGTTTATGTGGATCTCCCCGACATCGTCGGGCGCGAGCAAATCCTCAAGGTTCACGCCAAGAAAATCGCCCTCGCCGATGACGTTGACCTCAATGTCGTCGCCCGCGGCACGCCCGGACTTTCCGGCGCCGAGCTTGCCAATCTCCTCAACGAGGCCGCCCTCGCCGCCGCCCGCAAAAACAAGCCCAAGGTGGACAACGACGACCTCGACGAGGCGCGCCACAAGGTTCTCTTCGGACGCGAGCGCCGGAAGGTCATGGACGATGAGGACAAAAAAATCGTCGCCTACCACGAGGCCGGCCACGCGCTCGTCAGCGCCGTCATCAAGGATCCGACGATGCCCGTCCACAAAGTCACCATCATCCCGCGCGGCCAGTCCCTTGGCAGCACGATGTATATTCCGCCGAAGGATTTGTATAACTACGCCCGCGGGCGGATGCTCAACCGGCTGGCGATGCTCTTCGGCGGGCGCGTCGCCGAGGAGACGGCCCTTGGCGAGATCACCAGCGGCGCGTCCGGCGACATCGAGCAGGCCACCAAACTCGCCCGCCACATGGTTTGCGACTGGGGCATGAGTTCCCTCGGCCCCATCGCCCTCGGCGACAACCAGGACACCGTTTTTCTCGGGCGCGAAATCACCCGCTCGACCAACCTCAGCCCAGAGACCACGCGGCAGGTTGACATCGAGATCCGCGCCCTCATTGACGCCCAATACCGGCGCGCCAAGGACATCATCGTCACGCACCGCGAAGCCCTCGAAAAAATCGCCGCCGCCCTCCTTGAATACGAGACGATTGACGGCAAGCACGTCGCCGAAATCCTTGAATTCGGCGAAATCAAAACGCCTGTCCCGCAGATAGTTCCGCCGCCGCTGCCGCCGCCTCCCGCCCCCGCCGAAAACGACAGCGCGGCGCCGCGGGAATCCCCCAATCCCGCCTGACGCCGCGCCGTTTTTTCAGGGCCGTTAACCCTTCTTCCTCGCCTGCTTGTCAATGGCGGCGCGGACGGGTGCGCTGGGCTGGGCACCGAGCTTCGTCACCGACAACGCGGCGGCGGCATGGGCAAACCGCACCGCCTCGAAGAGCGGACGGCCCTCGGCCAGCGCGACGGCCAGCGCGCCGTTGAAGGTGTCGCCGGCGGCAGTCGTGTCCACGGGCTTGACCTTGAAACCGGGCACGATGGCGGCGGCTTGTCCGTCGTCAACATAAGCGCCTTTGCTGCCGAGCGTTATGATAACCGTGCCGACGCCGCTTTTGCGGAGGACGGCGGCGGCTTGTCGCGCGCTGGCTTCGTCAACAACCTTCACTCCGGTAAGGAGTTCCGCCTCCGTCTCGTTGGGTGTGAGGATGTTGACGAGTTTGAGCAACGCGGGCGGCAGCTTGGCGGCGGGCGCGGGGTTGAGGATGACCGGAACGCCGTGTTTTTTGGCGAGACGCGCGGCGGCCTGGACCGTCGGTATCGGCGTTTCCAATTGCATGACAAGCACTTTAGCGGCGGCAATGGTTTTCTCTGCGGCGGCGACATCGCCGGGGGTGAGGCGCGCGTTGGCGCCTCCGGCGACGGCGATGCTGTTTTCGCCGGACTTGGCGACGAAGATCAGCGCGACGCCGGACGGCGCGGCGGGGTCGCGAACGACGTGGCGCGTGTCAATTTTGTCGGCCTTGAAACCGGCAACCGCCTTGTCTCCAAACATATCCTTGCCGACGCGGGCGACGAAGGCGACGCGCGCGCCGGCGCGGGCGGCGGCGACGGCCTGGTTGGCGCCCTTGCCGCCG
>JAISTY010000086.1 GCA_031272375.1 Opitutaceae bacterium
ACGCCTTTCTTGAAACCGTCAACGGCGAGAAAGGCGGCATGCTCCTTGTGGAGGCCGGCGAGATCGCGGAACTCCTCGCGCGCCTGCCGGAGCCGCCCGCCTCCGCGCCCGGCGGCTCCTCCTCCAACACCACCGCCACCGCCGCCCGCCTCGGCCTTACCACCGCCTTCCTCGGCAAGCTCGGCGACGACGCCACCGCCGCCGAATACCGCCGCCGTTGCGCCGCCAACGGCACCGGCCTCTCCCGCTTCAAGACGGCCCCGCTCCCCAACGCCCGCTGCCTCTCCCTCGTCACCCCCGACGGCCAGCGCACCATGCGCACCGACCTCGCCGCCGCCTCGACCCTCTCGCCGGACGAAATCTCCCCCGCCGACTTCGCCGGCTGCCGTCACGCCCACATCGAGGGCTACCTCCTCTTCAACCCGGCCCTTGCCGACGCCGTCCTCGCCTCCGCCCGCGCCGCCGGCTGCCGCGTCAGCGTTGACCTCGCCTCCTTCGAGGTCGTCCGCGCCGCCCGCCCCTGGATTCTCCGCCAGCTCGCGACCGGCCTCGACGCCGTCTTCGCCAACGAGGACGAAATCCTCGCCCTCTATCCCGACACCGGGGCGCCGGCGGACGGCGGCAAGCTGCCGCCCGAAACCTGCGGACGCCTCGCCCGCCGCCTCGCCGCGGAGGGCCGCGGCACCGTCGCCGCCGTCAAGATGGGCGCCGACGGCGCCTGGGTCGCCCGCGGCGGGGAGCTGCACCGCGTCGCCCCCGTGCGGGCCGACGCCCTCGACAGCACCGGCGCCGGCGACACTTGGGCGGGCGCGTTCCTCTTCGGCCTGCTGCGCGGGCGCCCCCTGCCCGAATGCGGGCGCCTCGCCTCGTTCCTTGGCGCCGAATGCGTCCGGCACCTTGGCGCGCACATCCCCGAGGACCGCTGGCGGCAGCTTCTCCCCCTCGTTGCCCGCGGGGAGCTTTAGCCCGTCTCAACGCATCCGTCGGAAGAACCACAGTCCGACCAGCAGCATGGCCGCGTTGGGGGCGGCGGCGGCCCATTCCGGCGGGAGGACGCCGCGCGTGCCGAGCGCCGTGAACGTCCTCACCAGCGCGTAATACAGCAGGAACAGCCCGATGGACTTGCTCACGCCGACCGCCGGGTTCACCCGCACGCCGGAGATGGAGAACGGTATCGCCAGCGCGATGATGATCAGCGGACCGAGCGTCTCCGCCAGCATCCCGTAGTAGCGGACGGCGTAGCGGGCGATCCGCGGGTTCTCCTCGACGGTGAAGTGCCCGACGATGCGCCGCAGTTCGTCGAACGAGAGGTCGTTCGGCTTCACGTCGAAGGCGAGCATCAGCGCGGGATCCTCCGTGTAGTCCCTCGCGGGCCGGCTTTGGAACGGCTCCGTGCGGGTGACGACGTTGGTCGCGGGATCCACCCACAGCTCGCGCCCGTCCCGGAAGACCCACTGGCGCAGGACGCGGTCGTAAAAGGCCTCGCGCGCGAGAATGCGCGTCTTCTCGCGGCGCCGGGCGTCCAGCTCGACGACCGTCACCCCGTAGCCCCGCTGCGTGAACTGGCTGTAGCGGTTGAAATACCAGAGCCGCCGCTGCCGGTGGTTGTCGAAGGCGACGCCCGTGCGGACGCCCACGCGGTCGTCCGCCGCCGCCTTGCGCTGCCGCTGGAACTCCATGCGCGCGCGGATGTCGCGCGACTCCTCGATGGACCAGGGGATGACGTGGGCGTTGACGAACCACGTTATCCCGCAGAGGAGGACGCCGGCGGCCCAGATGGGGCGCGTGATGCGGAAGACGCTCATGCCCGCGGCCCGCATCGCGGTGATCTCGTTGTTCCGGTGCAGGAGGCCGAGGGCGTAGAGGAGCGAGACGAGGAGGGCGACCGGCAGCACGACGGAGAGGTAGCCCGGCGTCTTGATGACGTAATAGACGAACAGGTCCGCGGCGCCGGCGTCGTTGGCGAGCATGTCGCGGAAGTCGTCATACAACGCCTGTATGAGCAGCAGCCCCATCATCACGAGCAGCACGATGCCGAGCGTCTTCAGCCACTCCCCCAGAACGTGTCGGTCGGTGACGGGCATGGTCTCAAAGGTCGGTGTATTTGTCGGAGCGGCCGCGCGCCTTGGCGACGGGATACTTCGCGGCGTTCGCGGCCATTTTCGACTCGATGGCGGCGGCGAGGTCGAGGCCGGTCATGTTCGCGAACTCGATGGCGTAGATGGCGACGTCGGCCAGCTCCTCCGCGATTTGCCGGCGTTTCGCGGGGTCCCGCGCGAGGGCGGCGGACGCCTCGGGCGTCGCCCAGAGGAAATGCTCCATCAGCTCGGCGGCCTCCGCCGCGAGGGCCATGCTCAGATTTTTCGGGGCGTGGAACTGCGTCCAGTCGCGCTCCCTGGCGAAGGCGAGCACGCGCGCCTTGAGTTCCGAGAGGGTTGTCGTCGCGTCGTCCATGGCGTTTCCGCGCTCATTGGCCGCCCGAAAGCGGGAGGGTTCGCGCGAGCAGCCGCGTGAGCGAGTTCACCGCGGCGGCGTCGGCGGGCGCGTCGAAGGTCGCGCGGAGTTTGACCAGTTTCCCGTTGAGGGCGGTGAGGTAGAGGTAGGATTCCACGTCCTTCCCGCCGTCGGTGTAGGTCATCTTGATCCCCCGCGTCCGGAGCCCGTCAACCAGCGCGTTGAACGGCGCCTTGAGGGTGAGGTTGGAATAGACGCCCGCCGTCGCCGCCTTGCCGACCTCGCTGATGCAGCCGCGGAAATGGGCGTCGAAGCCGGGGTCGTCCGTGCCGTCCGCCCAGCGTTGGTTGGCGGAATAGACAAAGAGGTCCGCGACGCCGCCGCTGATGTCCGTGGTGAAGCGTCGCGAGAAGCCGAGGCCCGATCCGGGCTGTTCCTGCTCGTAATCCTTCGAGGCCGTGTGGCGCCATTCGACCGCGGGTTCCTCCGGCTGCGCGGCGGGTTGTCGCGCGGCGGGTTGCCGGACAACGGGCGCGGCGGCTTGTCGCGCGGGGGCGGGTTGCGGTTGCGGCGCGGGCGCGGCGGCGGGTTGTCGGACGGCGGGCGCGGCAACTTGTGGCGCGGCGGGCGCGGGGGTTTCCCTGGCGGCAACTTGCGGGGCGGCAACTTGTGGCGCGGGGGTTTCCGTGGCGGCGGGTTGTCGCGCGGCGACTTGTCGCGTGGCGGGCGCCGGGTCCTGCCAGCCGAAGCGGACGTTGGAGCAGGCGGCGAGCAGAAGCGTTCCGGCGAGGGCCGCGAGGCGGAGGGCGTTTCTCATGTCCGCCAAGGAGAGTGCGGAGACCCCGAAAGTGAAGCGGATTTTCCGGCGTCAGTCGCCGTAGCGCCGGGTGAGGCCGCCGTAGGCGTCTATGCGCCGGTCGCGCAGGAAGGGCCAGTGGGTGCGGGTGACGTCCACCTTGGCGAGGTCGAGTTCGGCCAGGAGGATTTCCTCCCTGTCAACGGAGGCCTTGGCGAGGAGCTGGCCGCTGGTGCCGGCGACGAAGCTTTGCCCCCAGAACTCGATGCCGTCGCCGCCGACGCCGGGGAGGATTTCGTGTCCGACGCGGTTGGCGGCGGCGACGTAGCAGCCGTTGGCGACGGCGTGGGAGCGCTGGATGGTTTCCCAGGCGGCGTGCTGGTTGGCGCCGTAGTCCTTTTTCTCGGAGGGGTGCCAGCCGATGGCGGTCGGGTAGAGGAGGATTTGGGCGCCCTGCAGGGCGGTCAGGCGGGCGGCTTCGGGATACCACTGGTCCCAACAGATGAGGACGCCGATTTTGCCGAAGCGGGTGTCCCAGGCGCGGAAGCCGGTGTCGCCGGGGGTGAAGTAGAATTTCTCGTGGAAGAGAGGGTCGTCGGGGATGTGCATCTTGCGATAAACGCCGGCGACGGAGCCGTCGGCGTCAATGATGACGGCGGTGTTGTGGTAGAGGCCGGCGGCGCGTTTTTCAAAGAGGGAGGCGACGACGACGACGTTGCGGCGTCGGGCGAGTTCGCGGAAGGCGGCAGTGGAGGGGCCGCCGGGGATTTCCTCGGCGAGGGCGAAGTTGGCGTGGTCCTCGCTCTGGCAGAAGTAGCGCGAGGCGAAGAGTTCCTGCGTGCAGATGATTTGGGCGCCGCCGTCGGCGGCGGTCTCGGCGAGGGCGAGGGCTTTGGCGAGGTTGGCGGCGGGGTCGGCGGCGCAGGCGTGCTGCAGGAGCGCGAGTTTGACTTTCATGGCGCGGAGGCAGGCGGAAACGGCGGCGGTTGAGAAATAAAAAAGCGGGCGCGGCGGCGGCGGGTTGTCGTCAGCGCAGCTCCCATTCGTAGCCGTAATCGGAGAGCAGGGTGGGTTTTTCGCCGTCCAGCCAGGCGACGTCCTCGATGCGGCAGCCGCCGAGTCCGGGATAATACAGCCCCGGCTCGACCGTCACGACCGTGCCTTTTTTCAGGACGTTGTTCGCCCTGCTGACGCGCGGGGCCTCATGGATTTCCAGGCCGAGGCCGTGCCCGGTGCCGTGGAAAAAGCCGGTGCTGCCGGCGGCGGTGTGCTTTGTCTCGTAGCCGGCTTTCTCAAAAAAGGCCTCGACGGCGGTGTGGACCTTGCGCCCGTTGACGCCCGGACGCAGCAGCGCGAGGGCGGCTTGTTGCGCGTCGCGGACGGTCGCGACAAGCCGCCGCTGCGCGTCGCTGGCGCGGCCTTTGAGGAACGTGCGCGTCATGTCGCCGTGGTAGCCGGTTTTTTGGACGCGCGGGAAAACGTCCACGACGACGAGTTCGTTGGCGCGGACGGGGCCGTGTCCGGTCTCGTGCGGGTCGCAGGCCTGGTCGCCGGCGGCGGCGATGGTGCCGGCGGAGAGCGCGCCGGCCTCGAGGCAGGCGATTTCGATGGCGGTCTTGAGGCGCTCGGAGGTCAGGGGGGCGCCGCCGAGGACGAGGGCGCCGGCCTTGGTTTTCCTCGCGCGGCGGAGGAGGCGTTCGGCGGCGGCGATGCCGGCGGCGGCGGCGCGGTTGCCCTCGCGGATGGCGGCGGCTTGTTCCGGGGACTTGATCCGGCGCGCGGGGAACGGCTCCGGGGTCGTCCGCAGGCGGAGGCCGAGTTTGCGGAGGGCGTCGCAGAGGGCGGCGGGGAAGCTGTCGGGGATGGCGAATTCGCGGACGCGGAGGCCCGCGGCGAGGGTCGCGATGGTGGCGGCGGACGGGTGGCGGGCGAAGGCGCGCGGCCGGAGCTTGCGGGCCTTCGCCGTCCATTCCTCAAGCGGAAGGACGGTGTCGAAGGCGGAGTTTTTTTGGGCGCGGGCGAACTCGAGGCGGTTGAGGAGGGCGGTGGTTTTGCCGCGGACCCGGAGGGCGGTGAAGGCGTCGGGGGCGTCGAATCCGCCGAGGTAAAGCAGGTCGGCGCAGGAGGCGGTGGCGGCGTGGAGGAGCAGGTTCATGG
>JAISTY010000112.1 GCA_031272375.1 Opitutaceae bacterium
TTGCGCCGCTCGCGCTCGCGGAGGCCGTCCGCGCCCGTTTCAAGCTCTCCGCCGAAGCCGCCCCCCTGCGCCGCGCGGACACCGCCGCGACGCCCGCCGCGGACGCCGCCCCGCCCGCCTCCGCCGAGTTCATGAGCCGCCTGCGGACGCGCCCCGACGCCCTCGACGGGCAACTGGCCCGTCTCGCCCTGCCCCCCTCCGCCCGCGACTGGTATTTCCGCCAGCCCTGACCGCGGGCGGCGGCGCGTCATACCATTTCCGGTCCGGATAAAAACCGGACTTTCCAAACCAACCGCGGATTCCGGACACAAAACCCATTCGTGAAAACATCCCCCGGTTTCCCCTTTGACCCGGCTTGGTTTGCCTTCGTGTGAGCAAAAAATCCGCGGCTTCGCGTGAGAAAAAACGTGGCGGAAGCGGCGGCGGCTTGTCCCCACGGCAGCTTGTCGCGGGCGCGGGCCGGTTTTGCCTTTCAGTTCCCGGGACGCGGCCCTCAACATCCGCGGAATGGAACCCGTCAAACTGCACATTCTCGGCAGCGGCAGCAGCGGCAACTGCGCCCTTCTCCGCGCCGCCGGAACCCGCGTGCTCATAGATGCCGGCATCACGCGCCGGAAGCTCGAAGCCCTGCTCGCCGCCTCCGGCGAAAGCGTGGACGCCATTGACGCCATTTTCATCACCCACGAGCACGCCGACCACATCTACGGCCTCGGCGGCTTCAAAAAGTCCCCGCGCGTCAAGGTCTTCGCCAACGCGTCCACCGCCGCCGGCGCGCAAAAATCCCTGAAACACCGCCCGCTCTGGCAGCTTTTCGAGACCGGCGACCGGTTCCGGTTCCGCGACATCGCCGTCGAGACGTTTTCCGTCCCCCACGACGCCGCCGATCCCGTCGGCTACACCTTCAGCGTCGGACGTCCGGGCGGCGCGGAGTTCCGCCTCGCGTGGCTGCCCGACATGGGGCACGCCCCCGCGCACATCCACGAGCGCATCCGCGACGTTGACGTGCTGGCGGTCGAGTCCAACCACTGCCCGCAACTGCTGCGGGACAACCCGAACCGTCCGTGGTCGTTGAAACAGCGCATCTCCGGGCGCCACGGGCACCTTTCCAACGAGGGCGTTTGCGAGCTGCTGGGCGCCGTCGCCAGCCCGCGCTGGCGGCACGTTTTCCTCACGCACCTGAGCGGCGAGTGCAACACGCCCGAGGCCGTCTCGCTCGCCATCGAACCCCTGCGCGGGCGGCTTTCCTGCCGCTTCACCATCGCCACCGCCGCGGGCGCCGAAAGCTGCGAGTTCTGACTCACTCGAACCCGAGCAGGCTGATGCCGAGGGCGCGCGCGCGTTCGAGGACGGCGGGCTTGTCCAGCATGATGACGCGCCCCGCCTCCAACGCGGCGGCGCGGACGCCGGCGCCGTTCATCGCCTCAAGGGTTTTCAGGCCGAAGCAGGGGACGTCGAAGCGGTAGTCCTGGCGGGCCTTGACGGTTTTGACGTAGAGGCAGTGGCCGGTCTTGAAGGTTCCGGCGCGGCGAATCATCTCGTCGGTGCCCTCGAAGGCCTCGACCGCGAGGACGGTGCCCTTGCGGACAACGCAGCCCTGGCCGATGTCGAGGCGGGCGCATTCGCGGGCGATTTGGACGCCGTGGGCGAGGTATTCCGGCCCGATGGGGAAACGCCCGCCGGTCATGCAGCCGGCGTGGGCGAGGTGGGCGTCCATGAAGCCGCGGGCGTCCATGAGCCGCGAGCCGGCCTTTTCGATTTCGGAGGCGATGGCGCCGAAAATGGTCTCGGCGTTGCGGCGCTTGAGGGAGAGGAGGAGGCGGACGGCGGCAAGGTCGGGGTGGAGGCCGCCGAAGAGCCGCCGCGGGGTGATCTGCCCGGCCATGATGGCGTTGGGAGCTCCGAACCCGCGGAGGCCGCGCAGCATTTTCCCGATCTGGCCAACCTTGCCGGTGACGCGTTCGTTTTCGGGGAAAGTCGCGGCGAGTTCGGGGGCGGTCTCGCCCTCGAAGGCGAGGAGGCGCAGGGGAATGCCGGCGGCGCGGGCGTTTTCGGCGACGATGGCGGGGTAGCGCCCTTGTCCGGCGATGAGGGCGAGGGGCTTGGTCGGATCGAAGTCGGGCGGGAGGAAGGCGGAGATCACGGCGCGGAGGGAAACTTAAAACCCATGACTTAAAACTTAAAAATGCCCCGCCGTCGCGCCACCCGCGGGGAGCCGCCGCGGGAAGGATTCAGGCGCGCTGGCGGACGGCCTCGAAGAGGGTGATGATGGCGGCCATCGCCACGTTGAGGGAGTCGGCCTGGCCGGCCATGGGGATGCGGACGCGGGCATCCGCCTCGCGGAGCCAGAAGTCGCTCAAGCCGTATTGCTCGGAGCCCATGACAATGGCGAGGGGGCCGCGCAGGTCGGCGTCGGTGTGGAGCGTCTGGGCGGAGGGGGTCGTGGCGACGGCGCGGATGTTTTTCGCGGCAAGCCAGGCGCGGACGCTCCCGCTGTCCCCGACGACGGCGGGAAGCGAAAAGAGGACGCCGGTGGAGGCGCGGACGACGTTGGGGTTGAAGAGGTCGGTGACGGGGTCGCAGACGACGAGGGCGTCCACACCGGCGGCGTCGGCGCCGCGGAGGAGGGTGCCGAGGTTGCCGGGTTTCTCGATGGCCTCGACGACGAGGAGAAAGGGGGCGGCGGGGTTCTTGAAAACGATGCCGTCGAGGGTGCGTTTCCATTGCGGAACGGTGGCGAGGAGGCCGTCGGGACGCTCGCGGTAGGCGACCTTGGCGAAGGCGTTTTTGTCGAGTTCGACGAGCGCGGCGCCGGCGGCGGCGGCTTGTCGCAGGAGGGCGGGCTCGTTTTCGCCGAGAAAAAACGCGGGGCAGAAATAAAGCTCCGCGACAGGGGTGTTTTTCTCAAGGGCGCGGAGGATCTGGCGGTAGCCCTCGACGAGAAAAAGACCGGCCTCGTCGCGCGGGCGGCGGTCGCGGAGGCGGACAAGGCGTTTGACGCGCGGGTTCTGGAGGCTGGTGATTTTCTCAACGGGGAGCATGGCGCGGCGGGTTCAGGGGGCGGCGACGAGGTCGTAGCCGCGCGCGGCGGCGATGGTGACGTCCGCGAAGCGCCCGACGGGGAGATCGCGGCTGACGCGGACGCGGGTGTCTATGTCCGGCGCGTCGGCCTGGGCGCGGGCGACGCCGGGGGCGTCAACGAGGACGCGGAGGGTTTGCCCGACCCTGTCCTTTGCGATGCCGGAGGCGATTTGCCGCTGCAGACGCATGGCTTCGTGCCAGCGGCGCTCCTTTGTCGCGGCGGGGATTTGCCGGGGAAGGGAGGCGGCCCGCGTGCCCTCCTCGCGGGAGTATTGGAAGACGCCGAGGCGCTCGAAGCGGGTTTCGCGGATGAAATCAAGAAGCTCGCCGAAATCGCGCTCCGTCTCGCCGGGAAAGCCGACGATGAAGGTGGTGCGGAGGGTGAGGCCGGGGATGCCCGCGCGAAGGCGGGCGAGGAGGCCGCGGATGTGCGCGCCGTCGGTCTCGCGGCGCATGGCCTTGAGCATCCGGTCGGAAATGTGCTGGAGGGGGATGTCCACGTAGCGGGCGATTTTCCGGGAGGCGGCGATGGTTTCGGCAAGCTCGTCGCTCCAATGGGCGGGGTGGGTGTAGAGGAGGCGGATCCAGAAGTCGCCCTCAAGGGCGTCGAGGGCGCGGAGGAGGCCGGGGAGGGAGTCGCCGCGGGCGGAGACGGCGGGCGAGCGCGGCGAGGGGCGGGTTTCCCAGGTGTCCATGCCGTAATAGGTGGTGTCCTGGGCGATCAGGTTGATCTCGCGGACGCCGTTGGCGACAAGCTGCCGCGCCTGGGCGAGAAGGTCGGGGACGGGGCGGGAGCGGTGCCGCCCGCGGATGCGCGGAATGATGCAGAAGGAGCAGGGGTGGTTGCAGCCTTCGGAGATTTTGAGGTAGGCGAAATGCGGCGGGGTGAGCTGGTAGCGCGGCGTGGCGTGGTCGGGGATGTAGGCGGAGCGGGCGGTGGCGTGAAGCCGGGGCGGGCCGCCGGCGTCCGGCTCCGCGAGGAGGGAGCGGACGATGGGGACGATGTCGCGAATCCGGTCGAGGCCGACGCAGGCATCCATTTCGGGAATGGCGTCGGCGAGCTGTTTTTGGAAGCGCTGGACGAGGCAGCCGGCGACGATGATTTTCTGGGCGGGGTTCCGTTTGCGGGAGGCGCGGTCGCGCCCGGTTTCAAGGATGAGGTTGATGGATTCCTGCTTGGCGGCGTCTATGAAGGAGCAGGTGTTGAGAATGACAACGTCGGCGCGGGGGGCGTCCTTCGGGGGAAGGAGTGTCATGCCGGCGGCGGCGAGGTGGCCGGCCATGATCTCGCTGTCCACGAGGTTTTTGGCGCAGCCGAGGGAGATGAGGGAGACGGAGGGCACGGGCGTTGGAGGAGCCGCGGGCGGCGGTCGCCGGTGATGGAAAAGCCGCAGCGTTTTCGCGGGCTGCGGCTTGGCTGGGCGGCTCTGCGCGGGGCGCGGTTATTTCCTCGGCTTGGAGGTCTTTTTGGCGGCGGCTTTGACGGCGGCTTTCTTGCGTTTCAGGTAGGCGGAGCGGCGCTTCTGCTTGATGAGTTTGTTGTATTGTTTGCCCATGGGTTTTGGAAATGGAGCGCGGAGGATGGGAGCGC
>JAISTY010000117.1 GCA_031272375.1 Opitutaceae bacterium
CTGTGCCGCCTTGCGGCGGCGGGCGCCATTTCTCTCGGACGCGTGGGCGTCCGCCGCGCGGTTCGGTTCCGACGGTGCGGAACGTGCCGCGCGGTGCGGCGGACCCGCGGCTGTTGAACGGGCCGTTCAGCCGCCTATTTCGCCTTGCACCGGACGGGGTTTGTCGTGCCGCCAGCGTTGCCGTTGGCGCGGTGGGCTTTTACCCCACCTTTTCACCCTTGCCGCGGCCGGTTTCCCGGAGCGGCGGTTTGTTTTCTGTGACACTTTCCGTCGGCGCGCCTTGAAGCGCGCCGCCCGCGCTTGCGTGTGGGCTTGCGCGGCGTCCCGCCCTGCGGTGTCCGGACTTTCCTCTCCGCTGCTCAAAGAACGTCGGAGCGGCGACCCGCCCCCGAAACCGGCGGGGAGCGTGTGGGCGGCGGAGGCGCGGGCAACAGGCATCTTCGCTGGGCGGGGAGTTTTTTGGGGTTGTTGCGGGGGGCGGCGTTGTGGCGTTGTGGCGGGTCACACATGAGAAAAACAGCGAAGACACAGGCGCGCGGGGCGGGGAGAACGGCGGGGTTGCCGGAGGGTTTTTGGGCGAAAAAAGCCGCGCGGCGCGAGCTGGCCAACGGGGTGACGGCGCTCGCGCTGCGCGACGACACGGCGCCGCTGGCGTCGGTGCAGGTCTGGGTGAAAACGGGGAGCATTCACGAGGGGGCGCGGGCGGGTTCGGGGGTTTCGCATTTTCTGGAGCACATGGTGTTCAAGGGGACGGGGCGGCGGACGGCGGCGGCGATTTCGCGGGAGGCGCAGGCATTGGGCGGGCTGATGAACGCCTACACGAGTTTCGACCGGACGGTGTATCACATGGATCTGCCGTCGGAGCACTGGGCGGCGGCGCTCGACCTGCTGGCGGACATGACGCTGCGGCCGGCGCTGCCGGAGGCGGAGGTCGCGAGGGAGCGGGACGTGATTTTGCGGGAGATAGACATGTGCCGCGACGACGCGGAGCAGCGGTTGTGGGAGCGGTTGTTCGGGGCGGTTTTCCGTGAGCATCCCTTCCGGATTCCGATCATCGGGCACCGCGAGGTGTTCGCGCGGCTGGGGCGGGAGGATCTGGTCGCCTACCACCGCGAGCGCTACGCGCCGGAGAACCTTGTGGTCGTCGTGGCGGGGGACGTGGAGGAAGAGGCGGCGCTGGCGGAGATCGGGCGGCTGTTCGGGGCGGAGGAGCGGCGCGGGCCGGCGCCGGCGTTCGTGCCGGCGGAACCGGCGCAGGCCGGGGCGCGGGAGGCTTGTTTTTACGAGGACGTGGAGCTGACGCGCGGGGCGCTGGCGTGGCCGGTGGGCGGGTTCGCGGACGCGGACGCGCCGGCGTTGTCGGCGCTGGCGCTGCTGCTGGGCGGCGGGGACAGCTCGCTGTTGTGGCGCGAGCTGCGGGAGCGGCGGCGGCTTGTCCACACGATTGACGCGAGCTGCTGGAATCCGGGGACGCCGGGGGTGTTCTGCGTGACGTTCACGTGCGACGCGGACAAGCGGGCGGAGGTGGAGCGCGAGGTGGCGCGGCAGCTTGCCGGCGTCGCGCGGCGCGGTTTTTCGAAAAAGGAGATCGCGAAGGCGGCGCGGCAGCTTGTCGCGGGGGAGGTGGCGTCGCGGAAGACAGTGGCGGGGCAGGCGTCGCGGATCGGGGGGGCGGAGCTGGCGTCGGGGGATCCGAATTTCAGCGAGGTGTGGTTCAAGCGGGTGGCGCGGGTGGGGAACGCGGAGTTGAAGCGCGTCGCGGGGAAATGGCTTGGGGAGGGGACGCGGACGGCGGTGTCGCTGAACCCGAAGGGGGCGGAGCCGGCGGCGGCGCCGGCGGTCGTCGCGCGGCGCGGCGGGGAGGTGGCGGTTGAGACGCTGGAAAATGGGGCGCGGCTTGTGTTGAGGCGGAACGACCGGCTGCCGACGGCGCATTTCCGGCTGCTGGCAGGGGGCGGGGCGCGGGCGGAGGCGGCGGGCGCGCGCGGGAGCGCGGCGTTGCTGGCGACGCTGCTGACGCGGGACACGGAGCGGCGGACGGCGGCGGAGGTGGCGGCGGACATCGAGGGGGCGGGCGGCTCGTTTTTTCCGTTTTCCGGGAACAACAGCCTCGGACTTGGCGTGGAGGTTTTGCGGGGCGACGAAGGGCTGGCGCTGGAGATTTTGGAGGACGCGGCGCTGAGGCCGGCGTTCACGCGGCGCGGGTTCGACACGGAGCGGGAGGCGCAGCTGGCGGAGTTGAGGCAGGACGCGGACGACGTCACGGCCGTCGGAAGGAAATTGCTGCGCGAAAAATTTTTCGGGGCGCATCCCTTGGCGGTGGAGCCGACCGGGCGGGAGGCGGATTTGAGGCGGCTGTCGGCCGGGGAAATAAGGGCGTTGTGGCGGCGGCTTGTCGTTTCGGGGAACGCGGTGCTGTCGGTTTGCGGGGATTTTGGCGGGGAAAAGACGGTCGGGAGATTGAGGCGTTTTCTGGGGAGGCTGCCGGAGGGGAAGGCGGCGGAATCCGCGGGGGCGCGGGGGCGCGGG
>JAISTY010000140.1 GCA_031272375.1 Opitutaceae bacterium
GAACCGGCTCCAGGGAAACGTCCAGCCAGCCGATCTCCTTTTCGCGGTTCGGAGCGACGCGCGCGCCGAGGACGTCGGCGATGAGCTGCGCGCCAAGGCAGACGCCCAGGACGGCCTGCCCGCTCCCGATGGCGGCGGCAATCGCCCGCTTCTCCTCCGCGAGCCAGGGATGCCGGCCGGTGTCATGCACGCCCATCGGCCCGCCCATGATAATGAGAAAATCGTGCGCGCCGGGCGGCGGCGGCTTGTCGCCGGCGTAAAAACGCGTCCGCGAAAGCGCGTGCCCGCCGCGCTCCACCCACGCCGCCATGCCGTCAATCCCCTCGAACGGAACGTGCTGATAAACGTGAACCCTCATGGCGTTTCCCCCGTTGGCCTCACACGACGAGCGCCTCGTCGAGGGCCGCGATGATCTCGCCGGCGTCCTCCGCGCCGACGCAAAGGCGGACGAGTTCCGGCGGGATGCCCGCCGCGGCAAGCTGCCGCCGCCCCGCCTCCGTTGTGACAAGGTCGTAATGCGCGAGGTAAATGAAGGCCGAGATAAGCGTCGTTTTCATCCCGAAGCTCGAGCCTTTGGCGAGACGGATGCCGTCAATGAATTTGTCCAGCGGCAGCTTGTCCGAGAGCGTGAAGCTCAACATGCCGCCGACGGCGCTGGGGCCGCGGGCGATCGCCGCGTAATGGCCGCCGGAGCCACCATCGGGCTGCCCGCTCCACCAGATCCGTTCGACGAGCGGGTGCCGCGAGAGGAATTCGACGATGCGGCGGGTGTTGTTGTTAACAGTTTCGATGTGCGCGGGCATGTCCGCGATTTGCGCGGCGAGCCGCGCGGCGTCGCGCCAGTAGGGCGGCTCCGCGAGTTCCGCGACAACCCGCCGGAGCTCCTCCGCGCGGGGGGCACCGGGATTGATGACCACGGCGCCGAGCATCACATCGCCCTCGGCGGCGGCGTATTTCGTGAGCGACTGGACGGCGATGTCGGAAAACGGCAGCGCGTTGACGTTGAGCGGGGAGACAACGGTGCTGTCGGTGACAAGAAGGGCGCCGCGTCCGCGGCAGAGCCGGGAGAGGCGGGCGAGCTCCGGCGTCTGGATGAGCGGGTTGGTGGGGATTTCCGCGAAAACGCCGGCGACGGCGCCGGGGTTGTCATCGAGGAGCTTTTCAACGGCGGCGGGATCGCGGACCTCGTGGCAGGGCAGATAGTCGCCGGGACCGCGCCCGTGGCGGCTTTTGAGAAGCGTGATGGTATCGAGGTAGAGCCAGCCGAGCTGCACCCATTTGCGGCGCTCCGCGGGCTGGACGGCGGCGGCGGCCCGGAGCGCCGTGTGGACGGCGTTCATGCCGCTGCTGACAATGAAAACGTCCTCCGGCGCGGCGCCGTGGTGCGCGGCGACCTGCTCGCGGAGAAATCCGAGGGCGCGGGGGGCGTCGGCGGGATCGGAAAAGCGCAGGTTCTCGGGTTCGGCGGACGGCAGCTTGCCGCGCGCGACGAGGAAGTCCTCCGCCGCGCGGGAGGAGAGGAAGCCGCCGATGTTCTGGAGGAAAAGTTTGGCGGAAGCGTTGGCTTCGGGCGGGACGAGGACGCCGGAAAGCGCCGCGTGCCCGCAAAGTCGGGAGGCTGGAAAATCGCGGGCGAGATGGTCGAGAAGCTGCCGGGCGACACCGTCGGTCGCGGTGAGCCAGAGACCGGCGCCGGCGAGGGCGAGGTCGTCAAGGACAACGGCGGCGGCTTGTTTGAGGAGCGGATGGACGACGAAACGCGGGTAGCCGGAGGTGATTTTGGAGAGGACGGCGGCTTGTTTCTCCTCGTAGCCGGCGACGTCGCGCATGGTGGGCAGGCTGCAGGAAACCCCGTGGAGCCTGTCGGGGATGCGCGCGCCGAGCGGAAGGGGGCGGATGGTCGTCATTGCAGGCTGGCGCAGAACTCCGCCAGGCGCGCCACGCCCTTTTGGAGGGTGGCGTCGCCCGTCGCGTAGCTGAGCCGGAGATGCCCCTCGGCGCCGAAGGCGCTCCCGAAGACGGCGGCGACCTTCTGCCGCTCAAGCAGCAGCTCGCAAAAACGCTCCGAGGAGAGGCCGTGGGCGGATATGTTGGGGAAAAGATAGAACGCGCCCCGCGCGAGGGCGCAGCGGACTCCGGGGATTTTGTTAAGCTCCGCGTGCAGGAAACGGCGGCGGCGGTCGAACGCCGCCAGCATCGCCGCGACGGAGGCGGCGGACTTCTCCTTCTCGCGCAGCGCCGCGAGCGCGCCGTATTGCGCGAAGGTGGTGGCGTTGGAGGCCGTCTGGCTTTGCAGCCCGGCAATCGCCTTCGCGATGGGCAGCGGCGCGACGGTCGTCCCCAGCCGCCAGCCCGTCATCGCGTAGGTCTTGGAAAAACCGGAGGTGATGATGACCCGCGCGGCCATCTCTGCGGAAAACGAGGCGGGCGAGACGTGCCGCTCCCCGTCGTAAATGAGGTGCTCGTAGATCTCGTCGGAGAGGATGAGGAGGCCGCGCCGCAGGGCGACGTCCGCGATGCCTTCGAGTTCCTTCCTCGAATAGACGGCCCCGGTCGGGTTCGAGGGGGAGTTGAGAATGAGCAGGCGCGTGCGCGGCGTGACAGCCGCCTCCAGCTGCTCCGGCGTGACGCGGAACCCGGACGCCTCCGTTGTCGGGATGAAAACAGGCTTGGCGCCGGCAAGCTTCGCCATCTCGGGATAACTGACCCAGTAGGGCGCGGGAATCAGCACCTCGTCGCCGGGCGAGCAGGTCGCCAGAAGCGCGAGATAACAGGAAAACTTGCCGCCGGGGGAGACGATGACCTGCGCGGGGACGGCCGCAACACCGAGCCGTTCGGCGCAGTCGGCGGCCACCGCCTCGCGAAGCGGCAGGATGCCGGGGGTGGGCGCGTATTTGGTCTTCCCGTCGCGGAGCGCGGCGATCGCGGCCTCCTTGATGTGTTCCGGCGTGTCGAAATCGGGCTCGCCGGCGGCGAAACCGCAGACGTCCTCGCCCGCGGCCGTCAGCGCCTTGGCCTTGGTGTCAACGGCAAGGGTCGGCGAGGGGGCTGCGTTGAGCGCCCATGTTGAGAGAGGACCGCGGGAAGTGGCTGCGTTCATTTATGTAAAACGGGGGCGCACCAAAGGGCGCGGAAACACGGGTGGCAACGGTTTATTGAAAAACGCCGTCCGGCGTGGAAAACAGCCGCGCCCCGCGGTGGGATTTTTCAGGCGAGCGCGGCGCGCATGGCCGCGACGGGGACCGCCGCGCCCGTCCAAATCCCAAGCGCGCCCGCCCCTTGGTGGACGAGCATGGAGAGGCCGTTGGCGCTGGGAATGCCGAGGGCGGCGGCCCGCCGGAGCAGCGCCGTTTCGGGCGGGTTGTAAATGATGTCGAGGACGGCGCGCGGGCGCGGCAGCGCGCCGGGGTCGATGGGCACGGGATCGCCGGGGCGCAGGCCGAGGCTGGTGGCGTTGACGACAAGGGCGCCGGTGGGGAAGTCCGGCGGCGGCTTGTCGCCCGGAAAAGGAAGGAGCGGGACGCCCTGTTCGGCGGCAAAACCGGCGAGCGCGCCCAACAACGCGTCGCGCGTGGCGGCGGTGCGGTTGGCGACCCAAAGGGAGGGGACGCGCAACCGCAGGCATTCGGCGGCGATGGCGCGGG
>JAISTY010000162.1 GCA_031272375.1 Opitutaceae bacterium
TTCGCGGAGGTCGGCGGCCAGACCGCGGGCGGAGGCGCCGGCGCCCTCGACGAGGGGGCGGAGGCGGGCGGGGGCGGGCGGCGGGGGCGCGGGCGGCTCGTCCGTTGAGAGGAGCGCGAGGAGGGGGCGGAAACGTTCGTCGAGGTTTTGGATTTCGACGGAGGTTCCCGGACCGCGCCAGCGGCGGCGGAGGTCGGTGAGGAAGGCGACGCCGGAGACGTCGCAGTAATCCACGCCGGAGGCGTCCACGACGAGGCGGCGGGCGGGCGGCGGCTTGTCGAGGAAAACGGCGGCGGCGCGCCAGAGGGAGCCGGCGTTCGCGGAGTCGAGGCGGCCGGAGAGGCGCAGGAGGAGGGTTTGGGTTCCGGGGAGGTGTTCGGCGGCGAGCGTTCCGCCCGGACGGGCGGGAGGGATGTTCGTCGCGTGTGACATGGGACGTGCGGGTTGCGGGGAATGAAGCCGCCGGCGCGGACAAGGCAAGCGGGCGGGTGTTTTATCCGTGGGAGAAAAAGTCCGGCGGCGGCTTGCGCGGCGGGCGCGGGGCGTCCCAATTTGCCGGCATGCTCACCCACACCACGCGCGTCAACGTCCGCTATGCCGAAACCGACCAGATGGGTTTCGCCTATCACGCCAATTATCTTCCGTGGTTCGAGGTGGGGCGGACGGAGCTGATGAAGGCGCACGGCGTCCCCTACCGGGAGCTTGAGGCGGCGGGCTACCTGCTTCCGGTCCTTGAAGCCTCGCTCCGCTACCTGCGTCCGGCGCGCTACGACGACGACCTTGAAATCCACGCCCGCATCGCGGAGCGGCCGGGGATTCGCTGCCGCATTGATTACGAGGTGCGGCGCGGGGGCGAGCTGCTCGCCACGGGGCACACGCTGCATTGCTTCATAGACCGCGCCGGGCGCCCCGTCCGCCCGCCGCCCGGATTTGTCGAAAAGATGCGCGCCTGTTTTCCCTGACGGCGGCGAAAGCGCCGCGCCGCTTGTTTTCCCGCGTTTTCAAAATACGTTCCCATCCGCCGTCCTTCCCATTCCAGGCACTTCCCATGCGACCGACCCACATCCTCCTCCTTTTTCCCGCGCTTCTCGCCGGACAAGCCGCCGCCGCGGATCTGTTCTCCTTTGGCGGCGACCTGCGCCTCCGCGACGAATACTCCGACGCCGCCACGACGCTCGACGCCTCGCTGCCGCGCGCGGAGCAGAACGTCGTCCGTTTCCGCGCCCGCGCCTGGGCCGGCCTCGATATCCCCGGCGTTCCGCTTTCGCTCAACGCCGGGATCGCCGCCGAGCCGCGCTGCCACACCGAGCCCGCCGCGACGGGGACCTTTCCCGGCAAGACCGGCGTCGAATGGCGCTACGCGATCCTCGACCGCCTCAACCTCCGCTGGAAGCCCGCCGCAGACGTTTCCCTCACGCTCGGACGGCAGACGCTTGACGGCGCCAACACCTGGCTCATCGGCGACGGCACGCCGGGCGACGGCTCCTTCACGCTTTTCTTCGACGCGCTCCGCGCGCGCTGGAAATCCGGGAGCGGCGGCCTCTCCGCCGACCTCACGCTCCTCCGCCAGAACCCCGACGCCGACGCGCCGCTGCCCGCCATTGGGCGCGTCGAAAACGTCAACGGCGCCCGTTATTCCCTCACCGAGCAGCGGGAGAGCGGCCTCATTTTGAACCTTGCGAGCGACGCGCTTGCCGGCGCCCGCGTCGAGGCGACCTACCTTTGGAAACACGACCGTTTCGACGCCCTGCGTCCCAACGGCGACGACGGCGACCTGCACACGCTTCACGCGAAGGCCTCCGGGGAGACCGCCGCGGGCTTCTCCTGGTCCGTCGAGGCCGCGTGGCAGTTCGGGCGCAAGACCGACAGCTACGCCGGGGGCGTCCGCGAGCGCCGCGACGTTTCCGCGCACGCGCTCAACGCGCGGCTCACGCACGCCTCCAACGACGCCCGCCGGAACCGGCTCTCGCTCGTCATCGAGCATCTTTCCGGCGACGACGGCAAAGGCCGCGACAACCTGTTCGACGTTCTCTGGGGCCGCTGGCCGCGTTTCAGCGAGATGGCGGTCTACACATTCGTCAACGAGACCAACCGGCGTTCCGGGCAATACAACAACCTGCAGCGCGCCGGTCTGGAGTGGGCGTTCAACCCCGCCGCCGAAACCAGCCTGCTGCTCGCCTACAATCTCTGGCTCGCGCCCGAGAAGAGGCCGACGCGCGCCGCGACGCCGGGCGTTTTTTCCGGCAACGGGCACGTGCGCGGCCATTTTGTCCGCGCCGTGCTGACGCGCCAGTTCACCAAGCAAATCAGCGGGCACCTCCTCGGCGAGGCGCTGTTCCAGGGGGATTACTACGCGCGCCGCGACACGGTGGTTTTCGCCCGCGCGCAGGTGGCCTGGGAGTGGTGAAGCGGCGCTTCAATTAACAATGAGTAATGAATAATGAATAATTGCTTCATGCGCGCTTCGCGCGCCGCATTTTTTTGGGGGGCTCACACGAAACCGAGCCAAGACGAAGCAAGGTTTTTTCATCCACAGATTTCACTGATTGTCATGGATTTCCAATTCAATCATTGAACAGCAAAGGCGCAAAGAGGCTCTTCAAGCCGGTTAACCACTAAAGGACACTAAAATCCCACTAAAAAGGCGCGCAAAGCGCGCCTGGCAGGGAACAGGAGAGAGGTTGTTAACTCTTTAAGAGCAGGGTCTTCGGGTTTGGTCTTTTTATCTTCTGTTCAATGGATTGGGAACTTTGTGACCTTCGAGAAACCCTTTGTGTCCTTTGTGGTGAAACAGCGTCCCGCGGTTCAGAGTTTTTGGCCGGAGGCGTTGGTGCCGCAGAGGAAGACCTCGATGCCGAGTTCGCGGGCGAGGGCGGCCTTGGTCAGGAGGGCGAGGTCGGCGGCGGCGGCGTTTTTGGCGTAGGCGACGTGGATGTGGTTGGCCTTGTGGCGTCCCATGAACTGGTCGCGGGAGACGCCGTAGGTGATGGCGTTCATCATGGGCCAGGCGGGGGAGCTGGCGGCCCAGCGGCGCTCGACCTCGTCGCGGGGGAGTTCGACGGCGCGGCCGCGCCCGATGTCCATGCGGAGTTTGTTGTTTTGGACATAGACGCGGCTCCAGATGATTTCGCCGGCTTTGGCGACGCCGCGGAGGGTGGAGCCGCCGAGACGGAAATAGACGGGGTCCTGGCGAAAGCCCTCGCTGCCGGCCCAGCCGCCGACGTGGTGCTCGGCGGGGGCGGCGCCGGAGATGAGGAACTCCCAGACGAACTCGGGTTTGCCGGCGACCTCGGTGACGCCGCCCCAGCGGATGTCGTGGAGGGTGTTTTCGACGGGCTGGCCGAGGGCCTTGTGGACGCGGTGGGTGAGGATGCCGTCGAGGCCGGCGCATTCGTCGGCCTCGTTGAAATGGGTGAGCGGGGCGCCTGGGCGGATGACTTTGCCGGCGGCGTTTTTGACGGGCGGGCGGTCGGAGCTGTTGAGGGTGCCCTCGGCGAGGTCGCTGGCGGGGAGGAGGTCTTTGAGGCCCTGCTGGTATTGGATGCCGATGGCCTCGCAGCCGAAGGCGTCGGCGATGCGGAGGGCGGCGGCATACATTTTGCACTGGGCGAGGATCTGGGCGCGGGTGAGTTCGGCGGCCTCGTTTTTGCCGAGGTGGAAGGTGAAGCCCTTTTTGAGATACCAGTCGTAAATGGCGGCGGCCTCGGCGTCGGGCACCCGGGTTGTGGCGTAGTAGAGGGCGGACTGGGAGAGGCGTTCCTTGAAGACGCCGGCGGCGTTGAGGAGGTTGTCGGGGATGATGGCGTTGAACATGCCCATGCAACCCTCGTCGAAGACGCCCATGACGATTTTGTTTTTGCGGATGCCGGCGGCGATTTTGGCGGCGGTGGCGGCGGCGCGCGGGGGGATTTTGGCCTTGGAGAGGGGGCGGACGTGGGAGGCGTCGTGGGTGATTTTGCCGGCGGCGAGCCAGACGGACAATTTGTTGACGAACCAGGGGTCGTCGAAGGTCTCGCTCCAGAGGGTGGAGTAGGGGACGCCGGCCTTGGCGAGGGAGCCGTTGAGGTTGAGCATGCCGACGAGTCCGGGCCATGTGCCGGACCAGTTGGCGAGGGTGAGGATGGGGCCGCGGTGGGTGGTGAGGCCGGGGAGGACGTGGTGGGTGTATTGCCAGACGGATTCGGCGACGATGAGGGGGGCGTCGGGGTCGAGGCGCGCGAAGATATCCATGCCCTCGCGCTGGGAGGCGATGAAGCCGTGTTTCAGGGCGGGTTTGTAGGGGTGGGCGCGGCGGACTTTCCAGCCGAGTCCGGCGAGGGCCTTGGCGACGGATTTTTCCATGGCGGCCTGGGTGGGCCAGCAGGCCTCGTTGGCGGAGGCGCGGAGGTCGCCGCTGGCGGCGAGGAGGACGGTTTTGGCGGGTGTTTTGCTCATGGCGGAGGCGGGTTTGGGCGGGCGAGGGGGGATTGGGCGGGAGGGATTTTTTGGTGCGGTCGCCGGGAATCGAACCCGGGACACCTCTTTGGAAGAGAGGAGTTTTACCTCTAAACTACGACCGCGGATGGAAAACGGCGCGGACAATCCGCGGGGCGGCGGCGGCGGTCACGCGTCGGGTGGGGGGCTTTGGTTAGGTTTTATGCGGGGCGGGGAGCCAGGCGCCGGCGGTGGCGCAGACTTTGGCGGCGAGGGCGTTGCCGGCGGTGGCGGCTTGTCGCGGGGCGGCGCCGCGGAGCGTCGCGATGACGAAGCCGGCGGTGAAGGCGTCGCCCGCGCCGACGGTGTCAACGAGTCCGGGGACGTCGGCGGCGGGCAGGTGGAAGCATTCGGAGCGGGTGAGGATGTCGGCGCCGTCGGGGCCGCGGGTGAGCAGGATGACGGAGAGGCCGGGGTTGCCGTCGAGGAGGGCGTCGAGGGCGGCGCGTTCGTCGCCGGGCGCGGCGCCGAGGAGGGCGGCGAGGCGCGGGAGTTCCTCGTCGTTGAGCTTGAGGTGCGTGGCGGCGGCGAGGGAGGAGCGGAGCACCTCGTCCGCCGGCGGCGGCTTGCGGAGGTTGACGTCGAGGAGGCGGACGGCCGCGGGCGGCAGGTTGTCGAGGAGGGCGCGGAGGGTGGCGCGGGAGACGGGGGAGCGTTGCGCGAGGGTGCCGAAGCAGAAGGCGTCCGCGCGGGCGGCGGCGGCGGTGTTTTCCGGGGTGAGGCGGATGTGGTCCCAGGCGACGTCGCCGTTGATGCGATAGGTCGCCGCGCCCTTCGCGTCGAGGGTGATGTCAACGGTGCCGGTCGGGCGGGCGGGTTCGGTCTGGATGAGGCCGTGGGGGAAACCGCGGGCGTCGAGGGCGTCGCGGATGCGGCGGCCGAGGGGGTCGTCGCCGACGGCGGAGACGAGGGCGGTGTCGAGGCCGGCGTCGGCGGCGTGGACGGCGAGGTTGGCGGGCGCGCCGCCGATGCGCGGGCCGGAGGGGAGGAGGTCCCAGAGGATTTCGCCGAAGACGGTGATGGAGGGCGTGCCGAGGCTCATGCGCCCCGCGACAGTGGGGGCGGCGGCGCGGCGAGCGAGCGCGTTTTGCGGGGGGCGGGCGCGGCGCGGGGCGGTTTCCTTCTGTTCAAACGGGGGGAATTCGCGTTCGCTGCGCGGCCTTTCCAACCCGCGAACGCACCATGTCCCTCTCCTACGAAGCCTCCGGCGTGAATTACGACCAGCTCGACGCCTTCAAGCGCGCCTGCCAGCAGGCGGCCTCCGAAACCACCCGCAACCTCGCCGCGCGCGGCTACGCCGAGCCGTCCGGCGTGCGGGGCGAGTCCGCCTACCTCATCGAGGCGGGCGACCATTTTCTGGCGCACGTGGAGGAGGGCCTCGGCACCAAGAACCTCGTCGCGGACGCGGTGCTGCGCGAGACGGGCGAGAACTTTTACGCGGCGATCGCGACGGACACGGTGGCGACGATCGTGAACGACCTCGTCACCTGCGGCGCGCTGCCGGTCTCGGTGGCGATGCACGCGGCGGCGGGGGACTCGGCGTGGTTCGCGGACACGGCGCGGATGACCGCGCTCGTCAATGGCTGGCGCGACGCGTGCAATCTTTGCGGAGCGGTCTGGGGCGGGGGCGAGACGCCGACGCTGCGGGGCATCGTGAACGCGGAGGCGCTCGTGCTGGCAGGTTCGGCGATCGGGCGGATTTTCCCGAAAAGCAACCGTGTGACGGGGACCGTTTCCGACGGCGACGCGATTGTTTTCCTGGCGTCGAGCGGCGTGCAGACGAACGGGCTTTCGCTCTGCCGGCTCATCGCGGACAAGCTGCCGCAGGGGTATCGGACGCCGATCGGGCACGGCGACGGGCGGACGTTCGGGCAGGCGTTGCTGGCGCCGTCGGCCATTTACGCGGGCTTCGTGGAGGCGTGCCAGAAACGCGGGCTGCCGCTCCACTACCTCGCGCACATCACGGGGCACGGCTGGCGGAAGCTGATGCGGCTGGACGAGCCGTTCGTCTATCGCATCGAGGAGCCGGGCGGGGAGCCGGCGCTGTTCCAATTCCTGCGGGAGGCCGGGCCCATTTCGTTGGAGGAGGCCTACGCGACGTTCAACCAGGGGGCGGGCTTCGCGGCTTATGTCCATCCGCGCGACGTCGCCGCCGTTCTCGCCGCGGCGGAGGCGTCGGGCCACCGCGCCTGGCGCGCGGGCACGGTCGTCAAACGCGGCTCGGAAAAACGCGTGGAAATCCCGTCCCTGAACCTCGCCTACGACGCCGGCTCGCTGCGGCTGCGTTGAGAAAAAACACGCCGTCATTCACCCATTCGCCATGACCATTTTCCCAGCCATTGACATCCGCGGCGGACGCTGCGTCCGCCTTTCCCAGGGCCGCGCCGAGGCCGAGACGGTTTATTACGAGGACCCGCTCGACATCGCCCGCGTTTTCAAGGACGCCGGCAGCGTCTGGGCGCACGTGGTGGACCTCGACGGCGCCTTCACCGGCGAGCAGCGCAACCTCCCCGTCGTCGCCAAAATCGCCGCGCTCGGCCTGAAGGTGCAGCTCGGCG
>JAISTY010000068.1 GCA_031272375.1 Opitutaceae bacterium
CAAGGCCATCGAAAAGGCCGTCGAGCTGGGCGGCGGCGAAAAACAATTGTCCGCGCTCGCCGCCCGCCGCCGCGCCTTCTTCGCCTCCCCGGAGTTCCGCCAGGTCGCCCTCCTGGAAAAATAAGCCCCCGCCTCACGCCGCCGGCCAGCCGCGGTTGGCGAGCGCGCGGGCGATCCGCTTCGCGAAAAACGGCCCGCGGTAAATAAGCCCGGTGTAAAGCTGCACCAACGCCGCCCCGGCATCCAGCTTCGCGCAGGCGTCCGCGGGCGTCATCACACCCCCGGACGCGATGATCGGTAGCCGCCCGCCCGTCGCCCGCGCGATGTAGCGGACAACCTCGGTCGCGCGCTCCCGGAGGGGCCGCCCCGACAAGCCGCCGTCCTCGTTGACCGCGTCAAAGGGCGCGGGCCGCGCGAGGGTCGTGTTCGTCGCGATGATGCCGTGGACGCCAAGGTCGAGCAGCGTCGCGAGGACGGCGTCGAGTTCGCCCCACCCAAGATCGGGAGCGATTTTGAGCAGGATGGGGCGCGGCGGCTTGCCGGCGGCGGCGCGCCCAGCGTTGGCGTCTGTCAGCGCGCTCAGGATCTCCACAAGCGGCCCCTTCCCCTGGAGCGCGCGCAGTCCGGGCGTGTTCGGACTGGAGACATTGACCGCGACATAATCCGCGTGGTCGGCGACCGCGTTGAAGGAGGCCGTGTAGTCCGCGGCGGCTTGTTCGAGCGGGGTGACCTTGGATTTGCCAATGCTGACGCCGAGGACGGCGCGGCGCCTGCCGGCGGACGGCTGCCGCGCGAGTAGCTTCGCCGCGGCCGCCGCCCCGTGGTTGTTAAAACCCATCCGGTTGATGACCGCCTCCCGCGCCGGATAACGGAAGGCGCGCGGCTTCGGGTTCCCCGGCTGCGCAAGCGCGGTCAGCGTGCCAACTTCAACGTGCCCGAAACCAAGCGCCGCGGCGGCCGGCCACGCCGTCGCGTGCTTGTCGAACCCCGCCGCAAGCCCGACGGCGTTGGGAAACTCAAGCCCCAGGACACGGACGGGCCTCGCGGAACGGACGAGGTTGGCGGCCTCCATCGCGCGGCAGAGCGGCGGCACCCTGCCGAGGGCGGTCATGGCGGCGGCGGCAAGATTGTGCGCGGTCTCGCAGTCGAGCTTGAAAAGCAGCGGACGCAGCAGGCGTTCGTAGGGGAAATCCATGCGCGGAACGCTGCCCCGGACGCCGCGAAAATCAAGCGCGCCCCCTGCTGTTAAAACACGCTTGTTTGCCCGGAATGATACCGCAATGGCAGCCGCCCGTCATCCCCATCTGATTGAATGGGATCCAGCGGACGATTGCTACATCGGCAGCGCGCCCCCACTCGTCGGCCAATGCTGCCACGGCGCCACCGAGGTCGGGGTCGCGCGCCAGCTCTCCGCAATCGTCGAGGACCTCTGCGAGGATGTCATTGACGGCAAAATCCCGGCACCCGCCTTGCCCAAGGAAAATTACAGCGGCGTGGGCGGTGGTTTGCGGGTCACATGATTGTCACATCAATCAAAAAATTAGTGTCTTTTTGCTCAAACAATCATTTTTCATGAAAAAAACTGGCCTACATTCATTTTGTAATTGTCGCTAAATACCGGCCTTAAAATCAATGCCGGCCCCTGACATCAAAACCCTGAAACTCTGAAACTACTCGCATGAAAACAAAATCCACATCCATCCTCCGCACCTTCCTTGCGCCCGCCTTGTCCGCGTTGTTCGCCACAGGTGCGTCCGCCGCCAACCGCTACGCCGTCTCCTCCGGCAACTGGGACGATGCCGTCTGGGGCTCGAGTGCAACCGCAGTGCCCGGAAGCCCCGCTCCCGTCAATGGCGACGGCGCCTTCATCATCCCCGGTGTCTCCGTCCACACAAACAACACCACGGCCACCCTCATCGTTCTTCGCCTCGGAGCGGCCTCCGGCTCCGCTCTCTCGGAGCTGACCATCGGCGGCGGCGGGGATGTCTCGACCCTCACCCTGTCCCGCGCGGGAGGTGAGATGGACGTTTCCCTCGGACGCACCGCCAGCACCAATTCCACCCTCAACATCAACACCGGCGGCAACCTCGACGCCTCCACCAACGCCGCCGCCGCCAGCAGCTCCCTCTTCGCCGTCGGCTACGCCGGCTCCACCACCGCGCGCGTCAACATCAACGGCGGCACCTTGTCCGCCAACACCCTTGTCCTTGGCAACGGCTCCTCCTCCAAGGGCTACGTCACCGTCAACGGCGGCAGCCTGACAACCAACGCCCTCACCCTCGGTCTCGGCTCCACTTCCGAAGCCGAACTCACCGTCCAGAACGGCGGACAAGTCACCGTCAACGACGTCCTCGCCATCGGCTGGGGCACCGACGGAACAGCAAACTTCACCCTCACCGACGGCACCGTCACTCTCGCCAAAAACTTCTACGTTGCCCGCGCCCCCAACGCCTCCGCCAACCTCACCGTTTCCGGCGGCGTGTTCGATCAGGAGACCTCCGGCTCCGGCACCAGTTACGTCGCCTCCGGCACCGGCAGCACCGCCACCGTCACCGTCAACGGCACCGGCACCCTCCGCGCCAAGGCCCTTTACATCGGCTTTCGCGGCAACGGCACCGTCAACGTCACCGACGGCCTCCTCTCCCTCTCCGCCGGATCGGGCGCGCCCACAACGGTTGGCGACATCAGCGGCTCCAACGGCACCCTTCGCGTCTCCGGCGGCTGCTTCACGCAAACATCAGCGTCCGCCGTGCTCGCCATCGGCAACCAAACCGGCTCCACCGGACGCGTTGAAATCAGCGGCTCCGGGCAGGCGAACGTCGCCAACATCATCGTCGGGTTGGGAGGCAGTGGCACGCTGGAGGTCTCCGGCGGCGCCCTCAACGCCCGCGACATCACCTTCGCCTCGGACAGCGGTTCCACCGGCACGGTGACCCTCAACGGCGGCAGCTTGTCCGCGACGGGCAACCTTATTGCCGGTTCCGGCACCGCCACCCTCGCCCTCAACGGCGGCAGCTTGTCCGCCAACGCCCTCCTCTTCATCATCGCCGACGCCTCCTTCGCCTCCAACTTCGACATCACCGGCAGCGTGGCGAACCTGTCCCTTGCCAACGGCATCATCGTGGATCTCTCGTCCTATTCCGGCGACCCGACCGGCGAAACCTTCAATCTCCTCACCTATGCCGACAATGCCCTTGAGGGCGCCAACATCACCTTCCTCTTCGCCCCCGAAGCGAGCCTGCAAGGCACCGCGACGTGGGCGGCCAACACCCTGGCAGTCACCATCGCCGCCATCCCCGAACCGGCGACCTGCGCCACACTCCTCGGCCTGTCCGTTCTCGCCGTGTTTGCGCTGCGCCGCAGACGTTGAAATCCCGGCACAGCGGCAGGTTTATCGTGCGCGTGCCCCCGCCCTCCACCGCGCCCCCGCCTGACGCCCCTTACGGCCCCCCGGCGGGAGCCGCTTTTCCGGGCGCCTTTCCCCCGCGTTTGCCACCCCGAAAAAAACGCCGATTTCGGGCTTGTTTTCCATCATCCCGTTTTCACCCTCCGCGCCTCCTTGCGGGGAAACCTCCCCCAAAAACCTCCTTCTCTCATGGCAAAATCCTCTCGCGCTCTCGACTGGTGCCTCGTCCGTCTCGGCGAGGACCACAACTGGTGGGTTGACGAAGTCAGCGACCCCATCCGCTGGGACATTGACGGCCTGGGCATCATTGACCCGCGCCAGATGGCGCACCTTATCGAACTCGTCGAACCCCTCCGCGAGCACGGCTTCGACCAGGAACTCATGGAGGCCGCCTTCATCGCCTTCCGCATCGAACGCGAGGCCGACAACAACCGCGTCCGCCTCAAACGCGTCAAGGACTCCCTCTTCGACTCCGAGGAGAAACTCTTCGCCCTGCCCGACGTGATGGACGACGAAAACGGCCCCTTCGCCGACCTCGTTGACCACCTCACCAAATGCCGCGTGAAACTCCTCAACAGCCTCCTCCATTTCAAAACCAAACTCACCGTGGACGAGGTCGAGGACGAGCTGCGCGAAAGCCAGAACGCCAGCTTCATCGAGGGCCGCTCCATCCACTGCTTCGACGAGCTTTGCGCCATCCTCGACTACGCCCCGGAAGGCTGGGACATCGAGGACGCCGACGAGCACGGCGCCCCCGCCGAGGACGACACCGAGGAGCACGACATCGGCGACGAGGAACTCCCCGTCGTTGACGACGAGGAGGAGGCCCGCCTCAACAAGGACGCCTCCCTCAAATGGGACGAGGAGGACGACATCGAGGACGAGGAACCCGGCTCAAGCCTCGGCGACGACGAGGGCTTCGACGAGGACGCCGAGGACGACGGGGACGGTCCGGTGAAACAACTTCCCCCGCGGAAAAAAACGTCCCCCGCCGCCAAATCCTCCGCCAAATCCTCCGCCAAATCCTCCTCCAAGTCCTCCTCCAAGTCCTCCTCCAAGCCTTCCGGCAAAAGCGCCGCGAAACCGTCCCAAAAAACAACGGCCAAATCCTCCGCCAAACCCTCCGCGAAATCCGCGAAAACCAAGCCGTCCGCCAAGGCGCCCGCCAAAAAGAAGGCTAAAAAATAAGCGGAGGCCGCCCGCGCGGGCGCGCCCCGCGCCCCGGCCTCCGGCGGCCTTGCCCCCGCGCGGGCCGCCCGGCATCCACGCCCCGAAAAAACGTCCCGCCGTGCCGAAGAACAGCCTCCTCAACAACCGCCCCGCCGCCGCCGCCTTTATGGTGGCGTTCCTCGCCGTCGCCGCCCTCGCCGCCTTGCTCATCCGCGACCACGCCGCCAACCGCCGCGCCGCCGGACAAGCCGCCGCCCTCGCCGCCCGCCTCGCCGCCCTCGAACAATCCACCCGCGCCACCGCCGCGACCCTCGCCCGCGCCCGCGTTGACCAGAACGCCCGCGCCGACGGACAAACCGCCGCCGTCGAACGCCTCCAAGCCCGCGTCGAAACCCTCGAACGCGTCGCCGCCGACGCCCTCACAGAGGTCGTCGCCGAAATCCGCGACATCCACAAATCCATCGCCCCCGGCCCCGGTTTCATAGTCCACGATATCCAGCCCGGCGACACCCTCGAGTCCATCGTCGCGGAAGCGGAAGGATTGGGAGGCACCACCCCCGAAGCCCTCAAGCTCTACAATCCCTTGGTTCGCGATTGGTCCAACCTCGCCCCCGATGAAGGCCTCCGCATCGAGATTCCTCTGCTGTTTGACAACCTGCCGCCGCCCGCAGCCGCCGACACCCCGCCCGAAAAATAACGCCCCCCTTCCCGTCACCGCGGGTTTTTTCCCGATTTTTCAAAAAAAACCCGTTGACACCCTCCGCCCGCGAAAACGACCTTCCCCGCCGCTTTGTCTCCGCCCGTTCCCCCCGCGCGACCAGCCGGTGCCTGAACGGGTTCCCGACAGCGCCTCCTCCCTCTCCCTTCAACCCAAACCAAACAAAATCATGATCACCGAACTCCCCTCCGCGTTCCTAATGGGCCAAACCCCAATGCAACTCTTCGTCCACGGCGGACCTATCATGTGGCCCATCCTCCTCGTCTCCTTCCTCGCCGTCACCATCATCGTCGAACGCGTCATCTTCCTCGCCCGCGAGGGCGCCGCCCGCCAGCGCGACGTCGTCGAGAAAATGTTCGATTACGTCGAAAAGAACGAGAACGACGCCGCCGTCGCCCTCGGCCAGAAAAGCCGCGACTTCATCGCCCGCATCCTCACCCAGGTGCTCACCCACAACAACGAGTCCCGCACCAACGTCTTCGCCCGCGCCGCCAACGGCGAACTCACCCGCTTCCAGCAAGGCATGGCCGCCCTCGAAACCTGCATCACCGCCGCCCCCCTCCTCGGCCTCCTCGGCACCGTCACCGGCATGATGAACACCTTCGGCGCCCTCGGCACCGGCGACATCGCCGCCTCCGCCTCCAAAATCACCGGCGGCGTCGGCGAGGCCCTCATCGCCACCGCCTGCGGCCTCTGCATCGCCATCATCGCCCTCTTCCCCTACAACATCCTCAACGCCCGCATCGAAACCGCCAAACACGAGATGGCCGACGCCGCCAACTCCCTCGAAGTCACCCTCAACAAGAAAAACAACGCCTGACACCCCCGCCCCCTCCCCGCCATGAGCGCGAACCCAGGCAACCTCTTCTCCCAAGCCGCGCCACCGCGCAAGGCGCGCATCGAGATCATCCCCCTCATTGACGTGATCTTCTTCCTCCTCGCCACCGTCGTCCTCGTCACCCTCTCCCTCAACCAAACCGGCGGCATCCGCGTCCCCCTCCCCGCCGTCGAAACCCACGAGGAACGCAACCCGGAGGGCGCCGGCACCAGCACCGTCCAAACGGAGGGCACCCTCGCCTGGAACAAAGACCCCGTCTCCCTCAACGACTTCGTCAACCGCCTCCCCGCCTACAAAGCCGCCGTCAAAGACCCCAAAATCTTCGTCAACGGCGACAAGGGCGCCCGCTTCACCGCCGTCCGCTACGTCATAGACGAGGTCCGCAAAGCCGGCATCAACAAGGTCTTCGTCGAGACCCAAATCCTTAACCCCCAAAAATAACCGCCAACCACCATGAGCACCCACAACGGCGGCATCGACACCACACCCCCGCGCAAGGCGCGCATCGAGATCATCCCCCTCATTGACGTGATCTTCTTCCTCCTCGCCACCTTCGTCCTCTTCACCCTCTCCCTCAACAAAATCGTCAACATCCCCCTCGAACTCCCACGCGCCGTCGTCAACCCAGACCCAGCCGCCGACAACGACACCGTCACCATCCAGGTCTCCGAGGAAGGCACCGTCTATTGGGACCGCGAACCCATTGACATTGACCAGGTCCGCACCCGCCTCATCGAACACCGCCGCAACAACAAAAACGCCCGCGTCCTCCTCGCCGGCGACGACCTCGCCCTCTACGGCACCACCGTCCAGGTCCTCGACGAAATCCGCAAGGCCGGCATCGAGCAGGTCTCCCTCGAAACCGTCCACCGCCCCACAGGAAGGTAAAACCCATGCGCCTCGACCTCATCATCGCCATCTTCATCTCCGCCGCCCTCCACGCCGCCTTCGCCTACGGCGACAAAATCATCGCGCTCTTCTGGCACCCGGCCCCACAAATCCAACAGGTCGCCGAGGAGGAAAAGGTCATCCAAATCAAAACCATGCCCGAAGACCTCATCGAACCCCCCGAACCCGTTGACTCCAACGAGGAGGTCTCCCAGGAGCAAATCTCCTTCGTCCCACCCATGCAGGCCGACGTCCCCAGCCCGCAAATTGACAACTCCTTCCAGCAAGCCCTCCAACCCCCACCGCCCCCCACCCACATCGGCCAGACCGCCATCGCCATCCCCACAGGCCCCAACGGCCCCC
>JAISTY010000131.1 GCA_031272375.1 Opitutaceae bacterium
CGCGCCGCTGCCCGAGCGTGAAATGATGCAGCCCGCAATGCCGCCCGATCGCTTTGCCGTCCGACGCCCGCAAAATCGGCCCCGGCTTGTCCGGCAAAAACCGGCGCAGGAAATCCGCGAGCCGCACCTTCCCGATGAAGCAAATCCCCTGGCTGTCCTTCTTCGCCGCGTTCGGCAGCCCCGCCTCCGCCGCAATCCGCCGCAACTCCGGCTTGCGCAAATGCCCCACGGGGAAGCGCGCCCCGGCAAGCTGCCGCTGATCCAGCAACGCCAGGAAATACGACTGGTCCTTGTTCGGATCCGCCCCCTCCAGCAGCGCGAAAGTCCCGTTCCCCAGCGCCTCCCGCCGCGCGTAATGCCCCGTCGCCACGGCGCCGAACCCGTGCTCCAGCGCCCATTGCCGGAAGACCCCGAACTTGACCTCCCGGTTGCACATGACGTCCGGGTTCGGCGTCAGCCCGCGCCGGTAGCCGTCCACCATGTAGTCCACAACCCTCTCGCGGTAGTCGCGCATCAGGTTGACCACGCTGAACGGGATTTCGAGCCGCTCGCAGACCGCCCGCGCGTCCGCGATGTCGCTTTCCCACGGACAGTCCCCGATCGGGTTCTCCTCGTGCAGCCAGCTCTTCATGTAGGCCCCCGCGATGTCCGCGCCCTGCCGTTTCAACAGCAGCGCGGCGACGGCGCTGTCAACGCCGCCGGACATCGCGACCAGTATCTTTTCGGAGGCTCCCATGCGGCGCGAGGGAAGGGGCGGAGGCGGACGGCGGAAAGCGGAAACCGCGGGAGGGGAAAACGCCTCCGCGGAAAAAGCCGGGGAAAAGCGTGCTTGCGCCCGTCCGCCCCGCGTGTTCCCTGCGCCTCCTCAATTTCCCTCGCCGGGCTAGCTCAGTTGGTAGAGCAACGCTTTCGTAAAGCGTGGGTCGTCGGTTCAAGTCCGATGCCCGGCTCCATTTTCCCCCTGAAAACCGTCCCTCCGTCCCCCTTTGCAGACATGCCCATCATCGCACGCCTTTCCGAGAAACTCCAACGCCACCCGAAACGCATCGTCTTCCCCGAGGGGCGCGACCCGCGCATTCTCCAGGCCGCCCGCCAGTGGGTCACCCGGCGCATGGGCGTCCCCATCCTCCTCGGCGACCGCACCCAGATCAAGGACGCCGCCCTCCGCCTCGACATCAACCTCCAGGGCATGCGCCTCATCGAACCGGAGCGCAGCGAGGACTTCGACGATTTCAGCCAGCGCTTCGAGTTCGCCCGCCGCGCCAAGGGCATCGGCCCCGACGAGGCCCGCGCCGCCATGCGCGACACCAACTACTACGCCACTATGATGCTCGCCACCGCGCAGGCCGACGCCCTCATCTCCGGCGCCACCATCGCCACCTCCAGCGCCCTCCGCCCCATCCTCCAGATCATCCCCCGCCACGAGCACGCCAAAACCGTCTCCTCCCTCATGCTCCTCGACTTCGAGGAGAAAAACATCGGCTCCGACGGCACCCTCTTTTTCGCCGACTGCGGCGTCATCCCCGATCCGGGCGCCGAGCAGCTTGCCGACATCGCCGTCTCCACCGCGACGATCGCCCACCACCTCACCAACGAGACCCCGCGCGTCGCCATGCTCGGCTACGCCTCCAAGTCCTCCAGCAACCACCCCGCGCTCGTCAAAATCCGCCATGCCGCCGAGCTTGCCCGCGCCAGGGCCGCCGCCGCCCTCCTCCCCATGGAAATTGACGGCGAACTCCAGGTGGACGCCGCCCTCGACGCCGTCACCGCCGCCACCAAGGGCGTCGCCAGCGCCGTCGCCTGGCGCGCCAACGTCCTCGTCTTCCCCGACCTCAACTCCGGCAACATCGCCTTCAAGCTCGCCCACCACCTCGCCGGCGGCAACTCCTACGGCCAGATCCTCACCGGCCTCTCCAAACCCGCCGTCGAAATCTCCCGCGGCGCCAGCGCGCACGACATCTTCGGCTCCGCCGTCATCGCCGGCATCCAGGCCATAGACCGCCGCCTCCTCTACGGCGGCGCGTGAGCGCGCGCCCCGCGCCCGACAGACCGCCGCCTCCCGTGAGCAAAAAGAAAACCGACTGGCCCCGCGCCGCCCTCGCTCTCGCCGCGCGCGTCCCCCTCTCCGCCCTCCACCCCGCCGCCCTCGCCGCCGCCGCCGGACGCCCCCGCGACCGCTGGGCCGTCGCCCTCTCCGGAGGCGCCGACTCCCTCGCCCTCCTCCTCCTCCTCTGGGCGCACTTCCCGGAAAAACGCCGCCGCATGACCGCCCTCCACTTCAACCACCGCCTCCGCGGACGCCACAGCGACGCCGACGCCCGCTTTTGCCGGACAACCTGCCGCGCCCTCGGCGTCCCGCTCGTCACCGGACGCTGGGACAAGCCGCCGCCAAACCCCGCCGAGGCCGCCGCCCGTGACGCCCGCCTCGCCTTCATCGCGGAACAGCAGAAAAAACTCCGCGCCCCCGTCCTCTGGCAGGGGCACCAGCGCGACGACGTTCTTGAAAACCTCCTCCTGCGCCTTGTCCGCGGATCCGGCGCCGCCGGACTCTCCGCCCCGCGCCCCGTCCAGCCCGTCCGCGACACCCTCCGCCTCCGCCCCCTTCTGACGCTCCCGAAGGAGACCCTCGCCGCCGCCCTTCGCGAGGCCGGCGCGCCCTGGCGCGAGGACGCCACCAACGCCACCCCCTGCTGCCTCCGCAACCGCCTCCGCCATTCCGTCATCCCCGCCCTCCGGCAAGCCGCCGACGGACGCGACATCGCCGCCGCCGCCGCCCTGTCGCGCGAGCTGCTCGACGAGGACAACGACGCTCTTGAGCGACAAGCCGCCGCCCTCCTTCCGCGCTATCCCGCCCGCGAGAAAATTTTCCCGCTTCCCCTGCGCCCCCTCGCGGGGCAGCCCCGCGCCGTCCTCCGCCGCCTCCTGCACCGCTGGCTCGCCGCGACACGGCAAACGCCCCCGCTTTCCCGCCCCGCTTTTGAGTCCCTCCTTGAATGCGTCGTCTCCGCGGTCTCCACACGCCGGAGCCTGTCGGACGGCGTCTTTGCCCTGATCCGCCGCGGAACCCTCCGCCTGGAACGCCGCCGCCCCTGAAACCTTTTTTGCCCATGAAAAAACATCCGCCACTCCGCCCCGTCCTTTGGCTCCTCGCCCTGCTTGCCGCGACGCCCGCGTTCGGCGGCTTCAAGGTTTATTACATCCGTCACGCCGAGTTCGGGCACAACGTCGTCAAGCAATACGAGAACGTTCCGAAAGACCGGCGCCCCGCCTACGTTGGCGATTCGGACGCGGTGACCCCGAAGGGCGCGGAGCAAATCGTCGCGGCCACCGCCAAGCTCAAAAAGCTGCGGTTCGATTTCATCGCGTGCAGCCCCATCCTGCGCAGCCGCCACACCATTCTCCCCTACCTGCGCGACACCGGGCGCGCCGCTGAAATCTGGCCCGAACTTGCCGAGTTCGGCGAGACAACCACCGTCCTCCTCAACAACGGCGGCGCCCTGCCGAAGCCCGGAACGGACCTGTTTGCCGGAACCCCCATCCAAATCCCGGATGCCGAGGCCCCGTTTTTCACCCTCCGCCCCGGCGCCGGAAACCACTTCAAGGCCGCCCCGCGCGACAACCGCCTCCAGCGCGCCGCCGACACCAAGGCCGCCCTCGAAGCCGTCATCGCGCGCCTTCGCGCCGCGTTCGCCGGCACCGACAAAACCGTCCTCCTGTCCGGGCATGGCAACAACGGCAAATGCCTGCTCCGGCTGATGGTCCCGAACCACCCGCGGCTCGCGCGCTATCATCCGAAAAACACCGCGCTCTGGATGGTCGAGGAACAGCCCGGCGGCGCCTTCGCCCTGCGCCTGCTGGATGACAAAGCGGTTCCGGAGCCATGACCCGCCGCGGGAAGACCCGTTGCGCCGCGCGCGGGAGAGGAACTTCGCGCGGGAAACTTTCCCCTCGCCCCGCCCCCCCGCCGGCTGCCTTCATCCGCGCCAATGCAATACACCGACCTTAACCGTCAGGGTGGCATCGGCGCCAATTCCCAGATCGTCCGCCTCGGCTCCGTCAACATCCTCATTGATTGCGGCCTCCATCCCAAGCTCGCCGGACGCGACGCCACCCCCGCCCTGTCCAAAATCGAGGGCGTTCACATTGACCTCATCATTGTCACGCATTGCCACCTCGACCACCTCGGCAGCCTGCCCCTCGCCATGCGCCAGCATCCCGAGGCGCCCGTCCTCATGTCCCTCTCCAGCCACATGCTCGCCGAACGGATGCTCCACAACTCCGTCAACGTCATGACCCGCCAGAAGGAGGAGGAGGGCATCGCCGAATATCCCCTCTTCACCCATGCCGAGGTTGAGCGGCTCTGCCGCCGCATCGCCTCCATCCCCTTCGGACAAGCCAAGCGCGTCTCGTCCGGCAACGACGACATCCACGTCATCCTCCACCCCGCCGGGCATGTCGCGGGCGCCGCCGGCGTCGAACTCGTCCACAAACGCCGCCACATCTTTTTTACCGGGGACGTCCTCTTTGACGACCAGCGCATCCTCAAGGGCGCCCGCTTTCCCGCCGGGCACTTTGACACCCTTGTCATGGAGACCACCCGCGGCGACACCCGGCGCCCCGCCGACAAATCCCGCGCCGACGAGATGGCGCGCCTTGTCACGACCATCAACGACACCATCCGGCGCGGCGGCTCCGTCCTCATCCCCGTTTTCGCCCTCGGTCGCATGCAGGAAATCCTCTCGGTCATCCACGACGCCCGCAAATTCGGCAGGCTCGTTGACTGCCCCATCTACTCCGGCGGCCTCGGCATGGATCTCGTTGATTACTTCGACGAAATCTCGCGCAAAACAAAGCACCTCCAGTTCAACCGCGGCATCGTCAAGGAACTCAAAATCCAGCCGACGCCCCGCAAGCTCAACCCCGGCGAGGATCCCAAGCGCAACGCCCTCTACGTCATCTCCTCCGGCATGGTCGTTGAAAACACCCCGAGCTACGCCCTCGCCTCCGGTCTTCTGGGCAACGCGCACAACACCCTCGCCTTCGTCGGCTACTGCGACCCCGACACGCCGGGGGGCCGGCTCCTCGCCACCAAGCCCGGACAGGATTTCCTCT
>JAISTY010000155.1 GCA_031272375.1 Opitutaceae bacterium
TCCCCGTCTGGGGCCTCGCCGACCCCGGCGAACAAGTCACCGTCACCCTCGACACCGGCAAAACCTCCGTCTCCGCCACCGCCACCGCGGACAAAAACGGTCGCTGGCTCCTCGCCCTCCCCCGGCAACCCGCCGTCGCGACCCCCTGCACCCTCACCGTCCGCGCCACCAACCAAATCACCCTCCAAAACCTCCTCATCGGCGAGGTCTGGCTCTGCGGCGGCCAGTCCAATATGGAGTGGTTCGTCCGCAACGCCGGCAACCCCGACGCCGAAATCGCCGCCGCCCACCACCCCCTCATCCGCCACATCAAAATCAAACGCGACTTCTCCCAAGCCTCCCCCGTTCCGCGCCTCACCACCCTCGTTGACAACGACGGCTGGACCGTCTGCTCCCCCCAAACCGTCGCCAACTACACCGCCACCGGCTACTATTTCGCCCGCGAGATCCAGCGCGAACTCAACGTCCCCGTCGGCCTCGTCAACAACGCCTGGGGCGGCACCCGCGTCGAAACCTGGATTCCCCGCGCCGCCGCCGAGGCCGACCCCAAGTTCCGCTTCGCCCTCGATGCCTGCGAGGAAAACGTGAGAAAACTCCCCGAACTCCAGGCCCGCTATGAAAAGCAAAAGGCCAAATACGACGCCGCCCGCGCCGCCGCGAAAAAAGAGGGCCGCCCCTTCACCCAAAAAGCCCCGAAACCGCCCGCCGCCCACCAGTTCCTCTCCCGCCTCTACAACGGCATGGTCCACCCACTCCTCCCCTTCGCCGCCCGCGGCGTCATCTGGTATCAGGGCGAGGCCAACGCCCGCGACCACGCCCATTACCGCGACCTCTTCCACCTCCTCATCAACTCCTGGCGCAAAGCCTACCAGCAGGACCTTTCCTTCTACTGGGTCCAGCTCGCCTCCTACAAGGCGGGCGACTCCGCCGGCCTCAACTACGCCTTCCTCCGCGAGGCCCAGGACCAAACCCTCGACCTCCCCAAAACCGGCCAGGCCCTCGCCATAGACATCGGCGAGGAGGACAACATCCACCCCAAGAACAAACAGGAGGTCGGCCGCCGCCTCGCACTCCTCGCCCTCAAAAACGACTACGGACGCGCCTCCCTCAACACCTCCGGCCCCCGCTTCGCCAAAATGTCCGTCAACGGCTCCGTCGCCCGCGTCGAACTCTCCAACGCCTCCGGCCTCCACACCCGCGGTGACGCCCCCGCCGGCGCCCTCGAAATCGCCGGTTCCGACAAAACCTTCCACCCCGCGTCCGCGACCATTGACGGCTCCGCGCTCCTCGTGAGCAGCCCCGCCGTCTCCAAACCCGTCGCCGTCCGCCACGCCTTCCGCAACTACCCCAAGCCGGAGGTCAACCTCGTCAACGCCGACAACCTGCCGCTCGCCCCCTTCCGCACCGACGACTGGCCCGCCGACTGACAATTCTCCGGGGAAGGGAAAAAAGCCCCCTCAAACCAGCAGCCCCGCCGGCGCGAAGCGATCCACGTCGAACAACCCCTTGTCGCCGATCTTCAGCTTCGGAATCACCAACAGCGCCATGAACGACAGCGTCATGTAGGGCGACCGCAGCGCGCACCCCGCCCCGCGCGCCGCCGCGGTCAGGCGCGTGAACGCCGCCGCCACGTCCGCGCACTCCCCGTTGCTCATCAACCCCGCCACCGGCAGCGGCAGCGTCTCCGCCCGCCCCGCCCAGTCCGCCGCGAAACTCAACCCGCCACCGTGCGCCACCACCGCGTTGACCGCCGCCGCCAATGAAAAATCGTCCGCCCCGACCGCCACGATGTTGTGTGAGTCGTGCGCCACGCTCGACGCCATCGCCCCGCGCCGCAGCCCGAAGTTTTTAATGAAACCCACCGCCGGTCGCGCCGTTCCTTCGTAGCGGTTGACCACCGCGATTTTCAACAGATCCCGCCCCGCGTCCGCGACCAGCGCCCCGCCGCGGACCGTCGCCTCCGTGATTTCCTCCCGCGTCAAAAGCTGCCCGTCCAGCGCGACAATCGCACGCACGCGCGGCGCGGCGGCTTGTCCCCAGGGCAGCGCGAAATCCTCCGCCGCCACCGGCCCGCGCGCGAAATTATTGGGGCATTTTTCCGGCGCCGGCGGCTCCGGCGCGGGCGCCTCGCAACGCCCGCCCGCCGCCACACGCCGCCCGCCTATCCACGTCTCCAGCGCGCGGCATGTCTCCAGGTCTTCCAAAACCGCGAAATCCGCGCTGTCGCCCGGACGCAGCAGCCCGCACCCGAGCCGGTAATGCCGGACGGGGTTGAGCGTCGCCGCCCGCAGCGCGTCCATCGGACGCGCCCCCGACGCGATGGCGCGCGCGACAAGACGGTTGATGTGCCCCTCGACGAGGTCGTCGGGATGCTTGTCGTCGGAGCACAAAAAGCACCGCTCCGGCCGCTCCCGCAGCAGGGGCGCGAGCGCGTCGAAATTCCGCGCCGCCGAACCTTCGCGGATCGCGACGAACATCCCCAGCGCCGCCCGCTGCCGCGCCTCCTCCAATGTCACGCACTCGTGGTCGGTCTGGATGCCCGCCGCCGCGTAGCGCGCCAGCCCCTCGCCCACAAGGCCCGGCGCGTGCCCGTCAATGGCTTTGCCGAGCCGCCGCGCCACTTCGAGGATGGCCAGCATCTTTGGATCGCCCGCCAGCACGCCGGGAAAATTCATCACCTCCGCCAGATACCCGATGTCCGGACGCGACAGCAGCCGCTCCACCTCCGCCGCCCCGAACGCCGCCCCCGCCGTCTCGAACGGCGTCGCCGGCACGCACGACGGCGCCCCGAAGTGTATCGAAACCGGACTGCCTTTCGCGTTCTCAAGCATCCACAAAACCCCCGGAACGCCGAGGACGTTGGCGATCTCGTGCGGGTCGCTGACCGTCGCCACCGTGCCGTGGACCGCCGCCGCCCGCCCGAACGCCGCCGGCGTCAGCAGCGAGCTTTCAACGTGCACGTGCGCGTCCACAAACCCCGGCGTGAGAACCCGGTCCTTTCGCGCCCCGGCGTCCGACTCCACCCCCGCGATCCGCCCGTCGCGGACGGTGATGTTTCCCGGAAAAATCCGGTCGTGGACAACATCGGCGACAAGGCCGCTGAACGTTTGGGTATCGGTCGTGGTGGCGGATGGCATGACGGAGGGTCGGGTTCAGTATTCAACGCGCCCGGCGTGGTTTTTCCAGACCTCGAAAACGGCGAGCGCCTCCCCGCGCAAAAACGGCAGCTGCGGCAGGGAGCGCTCGGCGGCGGGCAGCGCGAACTGCCGGAAAATGAAGGCGTCGTCGAATCCGGCCGCGGCGGCGTCCGCCTGCGTCGCCGCGAAATGGATTTTCGCGGGGCGCGCCCAGTAGGCGGCGCCGAGGCACATCGGGCAGGGTTCGCAGCTGGTGTAGAGTTCGCAGCCTTCGAGTTGGAAGGTGCCGAGGCGCCGGCAGGCGTCGCGTATCGCAAGGATTTCCGCGTGCGCCGTCGGATCGTTGGTGGCGGTGACGCGGTTGGCGCCGCGCCCGACGATCTCGCCGCCGCGCGCCACGACCGCCCCGAAGGGACCGCCGCCGTTTTTAATGTTTTCGAGGGCCAGCCCGATGGCCGCCCGCATGAGTTCGGGTCGCATGTTTTTTTTTAGGGGGGGAGCAGTTTGGCGAGTTCGGCATCCGGGGAGACGGCGGCGCCGGAGTCGTTCTGCAGCAGCGCCAGGCGGTTGCCCCGCCAGAGTGCGTGGACGGTTCCGTTAAAGCGGTCCTCAAGGGCGACGACCCGGCCCTCGGCGGCGAGGGCGGCGGGTTGTCCGGTGAAGGCGAGATAGGCGGCAAGCTGCCGCCGCGCGCCGGCCGTGTCCTCCGCCACGATGAGGTGGAGGACGTATTCTTTGCCGCCCTTGGCGTAGGCCGCGCGCCAGGCATTGCGGAGGAATTTGTGACCGAGCGGGCTTTCCATGACGAACGCCTCCGCGCGCGGCAGCTTGTCTCCGGCGGGGAAGGCGGCGAGTTGTCCGGGAAGGGCGGCGCCGGGCGCGATTCTCGCGGCGAGGGCGCGGGCGATCGCCTCCATCGCCGCGGCG
>JAISTY010000132.1 GCA_031272375.1 Opitutaceae bacterium
GGGGGGTGCGTCGGGGGCGGGGTTCGGGGCGAAGGCGCGGGCGGAGAGCCAGGCTTCGGTCCATTTGGATTCAACGTCGCGGGGTTCGTAGCTTTTGGTGATTTCGGCCATGTCTTTGAGAAAAATGAGGGCGGAGGGAAGGGGCGGATGGGAGGGGTTGCAAGCGCGGGGGAGGAGAAGCGCGCTTGCGCCCGCGGGGGAAAACGTTGAGAAAGCCGCCCTCTTCACCGTGCAACAGACTTTTCTCAGAACGAAACTGCATCGCGCGACCCTCACGGCCGCCGACCCTGAATACGAGGGGTCGGTGACGATTGATCGCGCCCTTTGCCGCGCCGCCGGGCTTATGGAATTCGAGCAGGTGGACGTGCTCGACATCGCCAACGGGGCGCGGTTCACGACCTACGTCATTTTCGGCGGGGAGGGGGAGGTGCAGGTGAACGGCGCGGCGGCGCGGTTGGTGACGCCGGGGGATCGCGTGATCATCATCGCCTACTGCGGGCTTTCGGAAGGGGAGGTCGCGGCGCACAAGGCGCGGGTGGTGCTGCTGGGGGAGGGCAACCGGATCCAGTCCGTCGCGGATCATCCGGTCAGGGAGGCGTGAGGGAAATTAGGAATTAGGAAGTAGAAAACGGGCGCGTCCCGTCAGGGAGCCGCTTGCTCCGCGTTGCCTTCCTCCGCGGGCGCGGGCGCCGGCGTTTCCGGCTCCGGCGCACCGGCGGCTTCGGCAACCGCTTCGGCGGCGTTTTCAACGGGCGCGGCGGCGTCGCCTTCGCTGTTTTCCGCGGGAGGGGTGGTTTCGGCGGCGTCCTTGGGCGCGGCGTCGCCGGGATTTTCGGGATAGTTCTCGGTGTCTATCTCGTCGCCGTCGGAGGTCTCGGTTTTCTTGGGCTGGTCGGCCTTGATGGGCGGGGCGAAGAGGCGTCCGTCTATGAACTCCGTCACGTAGCCCTCGGAGACGAGCCAGCGGAGGTCGGCGTTCATGCGGACGAGGCGGGCCTGTTCGTCGGGCGTGAGAGGGGTGTCGGCTTGCGGCGGCGGGTTGTCGGGCGCGGTCTCGGGCGCGGCAGGTTGTCCGGCGTCCGCCGCGGGTTCGGTGACGGCGGCTTGTCCGGCTGGCGCGGCGGCGGTCTCGGTTTCCGCGGTCGAGGCGGCGGGTTGTTCCGCGGTCGAGGCGGCGGGTTGTTGCCGGTCGGCGCTGGCGGCGGCCTCGGTGCGGACGGCCTCGGCGATGTTGGGCTGGAGTTGGGTGCGTGTGGGCGCGGTTATTTTGAGGAATTGGGCGGGGAGCAGGCCGGCGCGGATCATCGGGTTGGCCTCGATGAAATCCATGAGCGCCTGGATGCTGTCGGCGAATGTCTGGCCGGGGACGCGGAACTTGCGTTTCACGGCGCAGACGTAGCTGACGCCCTTGGAGCCTTTTTTGAAGATGGTGCAGTTCTCGCGGCGGAGCCGCCCGCGGAGGGCGTTCGCGGTCTCGAGCGGGAAACGCCTTTGGAGCTGCAGGGTGACCTCGATGGAGCGGCGGATTTCGCCGGGGGGGACGCTGGCGAGGTTCCTGCCGAGGACGCGGAGGACGGCGACGGTGCGGATGACCTGGTCGCGGGCGTTGGCGAGGAGGTAGTCGCGCGCCTCCTCGATGGAGGTGAACGAGGGGGCTTCGGGCGAGGGCGCTTCGGGCGCGGCGGCGGGTTGTTCCGCGGGCGCGGCGGTTTCGCCTTCGGCGGGTTGCGCGTCCGGCGTCGCGGCGTCCTTCGCCTCCGGCGTTTCGGCGGCGGCTTTGGGAAGGGGGAGTTTCCAGGTGTAGCGCGTGGCCTTTTTCATTTTTTCGAGCCACTGGGCGACGAGTTCGGGGTCGCGGACGGTTTCGACTTTTGAGCGGGTGTAGGCGTCGAGGGGCATCCTGACGTTGGCGGCGTGGTGCCGTTGGAGGAGCTGGTTGTAGAGGTGGTAATTGGGCGGGGCGATGAGCGCGCCGGTGAGCATGCAGCGGTTGACGACCTGGTAGTTGCCCTTTGGCGGGGCGATTTCGACCTCGGTGATGTCGAAGAAGCGCGAAAGGTGTTTTTCGAGGATGTGGGCGACGGCCTGCGCCTCGTTTTCGAAGGGGACGCCGTCGGGGAGGCTGATGGCGAAGGGGCCGGAGGCGTCGCGCGGGTCGCGCTGGAGCTGGGCGACGAAGCGTTCGGGTTTTTCAAGGACAACGCTGGCGATGTCGAAGAGCTGATAGGTGCGGCAGCTTGTCCGGATGACTTTCGCGAGGGTGGCGAAGGCGGCGTCCTCCGGGTAGAAGGTGACGGCGTAGGCTGGCGGGAGGGGCGCGGCGGGTTGTTCGCGGAAGGGGCGGCGGTCGTCCCGCGGCGGGCGGTCGTCGCGCGCGGGGCGGCGGTCGGACGGGCGCGGGGTTTCGCGGCGCGTGTCCGGGCGTGTGTCGGGGCGCGGGGCTGCCTGGCGGAACTGGGGGCGGCGGTCGGCGCGGCGGTCGTCGCGGCGCGGGCGGTCCTCGCGCGAGGGTCGGCGGTCGGCGGAGGAGCTTCTTTTCGGGGAGGCCGTCCATTGGGTTCCAAAGCTGAAGTTCTGGAGTTGGGAGAGATCGAAGGCGGCGGGAGCCTCCGTCGCGGCGCTTTCCGCGGGCGCGGGGGCGGCGGCGTCCTCCGCGGGCGTGGCGCCGGCGGTGTTTTTCTCATCGGCGGCGGGTTGTCCGGCGGCTTCGGTTTCGGGGGGCTCGGCGGGCTGACCGAGGTGTTCTTCGTTGGCGGGAGTCTCGTCCATGTTGAATGGGTGCGTGGGTGGTTTGGCGCCGGTGGCGGCGGTTGTGAGGCGCGGAGGTTTCAGGACTTGCGCGGAGGGGCAAGCAGTTTTGCGGCGGCGGCTTGTCGCGCGCCGCCGGGGGCATGAAAAAGCCGCCGTTGGGTGACGGCGGCTTGTCGGCGCGGGCGTTGGGGTGCGCGGTGGAGTCGCTTTACCCGGAGAAGCCCGCGGAGATTTTAAGGACGATGGGTTGGAGGGCTGATTGAGGGCGGACCTGCCAGACGCGGACGCGGCGCCGCGCCGCCGCAAAAAAATCCCCCGCCGGGGCGCGGCGGGGGACGAAGGTTCGGAGGCCGTCCGGGGTGTCAGAACACGGGCTTGACGACGATGTTCTCGCCGGGGTTCGCGATGTAGTCGGGGCCGGTGGACCAGGAGAGGTCGTTCACGAGCAGCTTGTAGGCGACGGGGCCGTCCGTCTCGGGAAGCGTGACGCTCCAGAGGTCGTCGGCGATGCACTCGAGCGGGAGGCCGACGTCCCAGCTCAAGCCGGAACCCTGCCCGCGGATGTGCAGGGTGTTGCCGAAGCCGATGTCAATGTTGGCGGTGATGACGGTGGCGGCGGGTTTGGCTGGAACGGGGGCGGTCGCGGCCCCGGCCTTTTTCGCAGTCACGGCTTTTGCAAGAGGGGTCGCTTTGGTTGCGGTTGTTTTTTTCGCGGCAGGTTTCCTGCCTTGTGCGGATTTTTTCATGGCGGGGATGGGTTAAGGGACTTTGGCGCCCGCAGGGAAGCCAAATCTTCGCGGCGCGGATTGCGCGGCGTCCGGCGGCGGCTTGTCGCGCGGCGATTTTCGCGCGGCGCGATTTTTTTTTTCTTGCGCGGCGCGCGCCTTCCGCCTCCCTGCGCGCCCTTCCAACGGAACCACAGTCTCCGCGACACTCGCGCAGGCGGGAAAAAATCCGGCGCCGAAGCGCGGCTCGAAACACCGCTTTTCGGGGCTGTGTTTTTTTCTCCAAATTCAGCTTGCCGGACGCCAAACGGGCCGTAGCTTCCGCCGCCTTTTCCTCTTTTTCCAGACCTTCCAAGACATGCC
>JAISTY010000142.1 GCA_031272375.1 Opitutaceae bacterium
CGCCGAAGGCCACCGAGAAGAAAATCACCGTGTCCACCGCCGAGGCCAGCGCCGAGCCGATGAACGGCGCGCGCCACCAGCTCTGCCGCCGGAGCGTGTTGAAGACCGAGATGTCCAGCAGCTGCGAGACAAGGAACCCGGCCCCCGAACCGAACGCGATGCGGGCGGACGATTCCCCCGGTATCAGCAGCGAGCACGCCACGCCCGTCGCGAAACCCGCGAGCGCCACGCGCCGCGCCAGCGACGGCCCCGCCCAGCGGTTGCAGACATCCGTGACGAAAAACGCCACCGGATAGCTGAACGCCGCCCACGTCAGCCAGTCATTGATGACAAAGCGGACGAGAAAGTTGGAGAGCACGACGATGCCGGCCATGCAAAGAACCGGAACAAGCAGCAGGCGGGGCGGGACGGGAGCGGAGGCGGGTTTGTTCATTTCGCGCGCCCAATGCCCGAACCCCGCCCGCCGCGCGAGGGCATTTTTCCGGCGGAAAACCGCCGGGCGCTTTATGATTGAAACTTTCCATAAACCCAAAAGAACCAGCCGCGCCCTCCCATGAGAAAAACACCCGCCTCCCGAAAAGCCGCCGCGCGACAACAGGTCTTCGACGCCCTCGGCACCCTCAAAATCGAAATCCCAAGCTGGGGCTTCGCCGACACCGGCACGCGCTTCGGCAAATTCTACCAGGACGCCGCCGCCATTGACCTCGCCGACAAGCTCGCCGACGCCGGCCAGGTCCACCGGCTCACCGGTTGCTGCCCCACCGTCGCCGTCCACGTCCTCTGGGATTTCAAGCCCGGCGAGGACCCCGCCGCCGTCGCCGCGCTCGCCGCCCGCAACGGCGTCAAAATCGGCTCCATCAACCCGAACCTGTTCCAGGATCAGATCTACAAGCACGGCTCCTTCGCCAACCCCGACCCCGCCGTCCGCAAAGCCGCCCTCGCCCACACGCTCCACTCCGTCGAACTCGGCAAAAAAACCGGCTCGCGCCTCCTCTCCCTCTGGCTCGCCGACGGCATCAATTACCCCGGTCAGGACAACATCGCCGCGCGCAAGGAGCGCGTCGCCGAATGCCTCGCCGCCGTCCACCGGAAACTCGGTCCCGACCAGCTGCTCCTCCTCGAATACAAACCCTTCGAGCCGGCCTTCTACGCCACCGACGTCGCCGACTGGGGCATGTCCTGCATCCATTGCAAAAAAGCCGGCAAAAAAGCCCGCGTCCTCGTGGACACCGGCCACCACTACACCGCGCAGAACATCGAGCAGATCGTCGCCTGGCTGCTCTCCGAAAACATGCTCGGCGGCTTCCATTTCAACGACCGCCGCTACGCCGACGACGACCTCACCCTCGGCAGCCTGGACCCCTACCAGGTCTTCCGCATCTTCAACGAAATCCACCAGCACGCCCACGACAACGGAGGCCGCCCCGCCGACATCGCCTACATGATAGACCAGTCCCACAACGACAAACCCAAGGTCGAGGCCACCCTGCAAACCGTCGCCAACGCCCAGGAACTCTGGGCCAAGGCCGCCCTCGTGGACCGCGACGCCCTCGCCCACCACCAGAAAAACACCGCCCAGATTGACGCCGAGGAACTCCTCAAAACCGCCTTTTTCACCGACGTCCGCCCCCTGATCGCCGACTGGCGCCGCGCCAACAAGCTGCCGCCCGACCCGCTCGCCGCGCACCGCGCGTCCGGCTACGAACAAGCCGCCGCCAAAGACCGCGCCGCCCGCCGCAAAGCCCTCGGCATCACCCAAACCGCCGGCGGCTACGCGTGAGGGGAAAATTAGAAATTAGGCATTGGAAATGGGCACTTCGCGCCCGGATCCGCGGCTTCGCCGCGCAATCATCCGCTTTCTTTAATTTCCAATTCCTAATTTCTACCACGCCTTGACATAGTCCGCCCTGCCCCGTCTTCTCCGCGCCTCCCGTTTGCCTCCGCAACCTCCCCGCTCCCATGAAAAAATCCCTCCGCCTCGCCGCCCTGTCCGCGCTCCTCCCCGCCCTCCTTTCCGCCGCCGCGGTTTCCGTTTCCGTCGAACCCGGCCCGCTCCTCCAACTCACCCGACAAGCCGCCGCCGCGCAAGGCGCCGAACGCCTCCGCGCCACCGACGCCCTCCTCGCCGAACTCGCCTCCCCGAAAACCGCCCGCGATTACACCCCCGCCCAGCGCCTCCACACCCTTCACCAGCTCCGCCACCTCGTCTCCACCCCCGCCCAAACCGCGAAACTCCTCGGCATCGCCGCCGCCCTCAAAGACCCCGCCGTCCGCATGTTCCTCTTTGAATACCGATCCGACGCCTCCGTCGCCGACGCCTACAAAAAAGCCCAACGCGACAGCCAGAAACTTCTCCTCGACGGCAAACCCGCCCCCGACAAAAAAAACGACCCCGCCGACGCCTACGGACGCAACGCCTTCGACGCCCGCGCCACCTACGACAGCTGGGACGACATCCACGGCATCATCGGCCGCTACCAAAACCCCGGCAAAACCCTCGTCGCCGACATTGTCGCCGAACCCGCCCAAAACTACCGCGCCCGCCTCGTCCGTCCGGGCGCCGCGCCCGTCAACCTCCTCGCCTTCCCCGCCATCGTCCAGAACCTCACCGGCGCCGCCGCCTCCAACGAGGTTGTCCTCCAGTTCATCGGCCCCGGCGTCGAGGCCACCCTCCGCGACGGCGCCCTCACGCTCGTTGAAAACGGCGCCCGCGAAACCCTCACCCGCGCCGCCGTCGGCAAGGTTTTCTTTGAAAACCGCCCCGCCAACGCCACCGTTCTCCTCGACCCCGCCACCGGCCTCAAACACTTCACCTCCTCCGGCAAACCCCCGCGCTGGAAGCTCCTCCCCGGCGGCATCGTCCAGTCCGTCCCCAAGGCCGGCTCCCTCCATACCACCGGCAAATACGCCGACTCCCTCCTCTACGTCGAATTCCGCGTCGCCAACAACCCCGAGGCCCTCGGCCAGCACCGCGGCAACTCCGGCGTCTTCCCACAGCCCGCCTACGAAATCCAAATCCTCGACTCCTTCGGCCTCGACGCCCGCGACAATGACTGCGGCGGCCTCTACCACGTCGCCGCCCCCGCCGTGAACATGTCCGCCCCGCCCCTCGAATGGCAGTCCTACCTCATCCATTACACCGCCCCGCGCTTCGACGCCTCCGGCCAAAAGACCGCCAACGCCCGCGTCACAGTCTGGCAAAACGGCGTCAAAATCCAGGACGCCCTCGAAATCCCCCGAAACACCTCCAACCCCAAAGGCCCCGAACCCAAGACCCCCACCCCCATCGCCCTCCAGCAACACACCAGCGTCCTCCAGTTCCGCAATATCTGGGTCATCCCCGACCCCACCCCAGCCGACATCGCCGCCGCCGCCCCCCGTTGAAAAAACTCCCCGACGGAAAACAATGGCGACCCGCCCCGCAAAAAAATCCTTCCCATCCCCCGCCCAAACGGCCTCACTCCCGCGCC
>JAISTY010000149.1 GCA_031272375.1 Opitutaceae bacterium
CCTTCGCCACCGCCGGAAACCTCCTCGGCCAGACCCTCCTCCCCCTCATCGCCGAACTCCGCCCCACACGCGTCATCATCGGCGGCCAAATCTCAAAAGCCTTCGACCTCTTCGGCCCCGCCCTCCGGCAAGCCGCCGCCGACACCACCCACCCGCCCCTCATCCTCCCCGCCCTCAACCCCGACACCGCACCCCTCCTCGGCGCCGCCTCCGTCTTTTCCAATTCCTAACTCCTAATCCTCCCATGCACGACAAATCCCGCAGACCCAAGGCCGGCATCCTCCAATTCGCCTCCCCGCGCTTCAAAGCCCTCGGCGCCGGCACCAAACGCGGCACCTACGCCGACCGCAAAAACATCGAGTCCCCCGCCATCCTCGCCGAATGGGAAAAATCCGCCGACCTCGTCTTCCCAGGCATCATCTACTCCCGCGCCGACGCCGAGGCCGCCATGACCCGCTTCTTCGCCGAACGCGTTGACTTCATCATCGCCGAATTCCTCTCCTGGTCCGAGGACTTCGCCTGGATCCGCTTCCTCCGCGACTGCCCCCAAATCCCCATCCTCTTCGTCAACGCCTCCGTCCCCCAAGTCTCCTTCACCGACACCCTCGACGAGGACGACTTCATCGAATACCTCTGCCGCGGCACCCTCGTCGGCTCCCTCGAGGCCGCCGGCTCCGCCGCGCGCCTCCAACGCCCCCTCCTCACCACCATCGCCGGCACACGCCCTCAACTCTCCCGGCAAGCCGCCGTCTTCGCCGCCGCCGCACGCGCCCGCTCCCTCCTCCGCCACTCCACCGTCGGCCTCCTCGCCAACCTCAACGAGGCCATGTGGTCCACCTACATTGACCCCTACAACCTCTTCGCCAAACTCGGCCCCGAAACCCGCTTCATCCCCTACTCCACCTACGCCGACGCCATCGCCGACATCCCCGAACCCGAATTCATCGCCTACAAATCCGACCTCCTCTCTCACTACAAAAAAATGCCCGACGTCGAGGACTCCAAACTCGACGCCTCCATCCGCGCCTCCATCGCCCTCGCCCACCTCGCCGCCTCCTACGAAACCGACCTCATGGCCTTCAACGACATTGACCAGGCCATGTTCAAACTCATCGGCCTCCGCGCCGGCTTCTACCACCCCTGGTTCAACCAAAACCGCTCCGTCCTCGTCCCCGAAGCCGACATCGGCGCCGGCCTCGCCACCTACCTCCTCAAGCTCCTCACCAACCAGCACGTCAACTTCATCGAACCCTTCCACATCGAATCCGCCCCCGGCACCTTCGCCGCCGGACACGCCGGCCCCAACGACCACAACGACCCCGCCTGGCGCCAAAACGTCCTCATCGCCCGCGACGTCCGCTTCGCCAAAACCAACTACAAACACGCCGGCGCCCCCTTCGCCTGGTATCGCATCCCGCCCGGCCTCAAAACCATCGCCCAGCTCACCGAGGACAACGGCCGCTACAAAATGACCTGCGCCCTCGTCGAAAGCCTCCCCGGCCCCCACCTCCTCGCCACCTATTCCCACAGCATCTTCAAACCCGTCGGCGCCTCCCCCGAAAAATTCTTCGAGCAAATCCTCCGCGTCGGCACCACCCAGCACTTCGCCCTCGTTGACGGCGACTGGCGCCCCCACCTCCGCCAAACCGCCGCCCTCCTCAACCTCGACTTCCTCCCCATCGAATAAACACCGCTTGCCTCCGTGTAATAAAAAAACTCCGTGAAATCCCAAAGCGACCCCACCCCCTTCCGTGTTCCCGTCGCGCCGCGCGTGTTCACACGCGCCCTCCTCTGTGCCCTCTGTGCCTCTGTGGTGAACCTCTCCCCCGCCGCCACCATCCCCATCGCCGACCCCTTCGTCCTCCTCCACAACGACACCTACTACGCCTACGGCACCGGCGACGAAACCGACCCCGACGGCGTCTTCCACGTCTACACCTCCAAAAACCTCCGCGTCTGGCGCAAACACCCACCCGTCCTCCGCCGCGCCGACATCGCCGCCGCCCCCGTCATCGCCACCCGCTTCTTCTGGGCCCCGGAGGTCGTCTACCGCCAATCCGATCAGAAATTCTACCTCTTCTACACCGCCTCCAACGACACCTCCAACAGCGAACACCTCTACGTCGCCACCGCCGACTCCCCCCTCGGCCCCTTCACCAACATCTCCGCTCTCCTCCCCGACACCCGCGCCATTGACAGCACCCTCGTCTTCGACGGCGACATTCCCCTGCTCTTCTTTGTCCGCACCATGTCCGGCCAAAACATCATCCACTCCGCCCGCCTCAACTCCGACTGGAAATCCCTCGCCACCTCCCCTGTCGAAGTCCTCCGCCCAACGGAAACCTGGGAAAACGGCTGCACCGAAGGCCCCTCCATCATCGGCCCCCGCAACGGCACCTATTATCTCCTCTATTCGGGCAACTGGTATGACAACCAGAACTACTCCGTCGGCTACGCCACTTCCAAATCCCTCAACGGCCCCTGGACCAAATACCCCTCCAACCCCATCCTCAAAAAATCCGCCACCCACAACCTCTACGGCCCCGGCCACGGCGGCCCTTTCTGGGACAAAGACGGCGTCCGCCGCTACATCTTCCACTCCCACGCCTCCGACTCCGCATGGAACCCGCGCCACCTCCAAATCA
>JAISTY010000199.1 GCA_031272375.1 Opitutaceae bacterium
GGAGCTGCCGTAGAGGACGCTTTGGGGGCCGCGGAGGACTTCGAGGCGTCCGAGGCCTTCGAGGCCGCCGGCGCCGAGGAGGTTGGCGTAGCTGTTGGTGTCGTCCTGGGAATTGACGCGGATGCCGTCCACGAGGAGGAGGGTGTGGGTGGCGCCGGCGCCGCGGATGTTGATTTTGGAGAGGGAGCCGGGGGCGCCGAGGTTGAGGACGTTGACGCCGGGGACGGTTTGGAGGGCGGAGCGGAGGTCGGGGGTTTGGAAGCGTTCGAGGGCGCCGGGGTCGAGGACGGTGACGGCGCCGGGGGCGAGGCGGATTTCGAGGGGCGCGCGGGTGGCGGTGACGGTGAGGGCGTCGAGTTCGACGGGCGGGGGGGCGTCTTCGGCGGCGGTTTGTCGCGCGCGGCAGGTTGTCGCGGCGGAGGCGAGGAGGAGCGCGGAGGCGAGGAGGCGTCCGGCGCGTTGGATTTTCTGGATGGCTGGCATGGTGTCGGTTGTGGTTGGCAAGAGCGACGGACCACGCCTGCGGGCGGGGAAGGGCGGCTCTCACGCTTCATTTTTGCGATGAAGTTTTCGCGTGCCGGCGCCGCAAAAAATCGCGCCGGACGCGTGAGCATTCCGCGTGTGGTTTTCGGACTTCGCGGCGGCTTGTCGCCGTCGCGTCACCGTAGCGCAACTGTCCCCGGTTTTCACGGGGTTCCCCAGCGCGCGGAATGGTTGTTTTCCTTGGAAAGAACGGGCGGAGGGGTGGGGGAGGGCGGGGCGCCGGGCAAGGGTTTTGTTGCGCGGCGGATTTTTCGGACGGGCGAATTGACTTGGGGGGCCGGGGCGGGCGTAGTGCGCGGGAGTTTTTTTCCAGCCGGGCCTGTAGCTCAACGGTTAGAGCAGAGGACTCATAATCCTTTGGTTCAGGGTTCAAATCCCTGCGGGCCCACCAATTGAAGCATGACCGATTTTTTACAACTTGCCGGGAGGAATGTGCTTGTGATGGGCGTCGCCAACAGGCGCAGCGTGGCGTGGCACATCGCGAAGGCGTTGGCGGAGCAGGGGGCGCGGGTGGTTTGCAGCGTCCGTTCGGAGGAGCGGCGGCGTTCGACGGCGAAGTTGCTGGAGGGGAAGCCGGTGTTTGTCTGCGACGTGGAGAGGCCCGGCGCGGCGGAGGCGCTGGCGGCGGGGCTGGCGGCGGCGGGGCACGCGCCGCTGCACGGGGTCGTGCATTCCATCGCGTTCGCGAATTACGCGGGCGGGTTGAGACCGTTTCACGAGACGCCGCGGGCGGATTTTTTGCAGGCCGTCGCGGTTTCGGCGTTCTCGCTCGTGGAGGTCGTCAACGCCCTCAAGCCGCATCTGGCGGAGGACGCGTCGGTGGTGACGCTGGGCATTTCCTCGCTGTTGGTGACGCCTGACAACTACGGCTACATGGGGCCGGTGAAGGCGGCGCTGGAGTCGTCGGCGCGGTTTCTGGCGAAGTCGTTGTCCAAGGACACGCGGGTGCGGGTGAACACGCTTGGGGCGGGGCCGTTGCTGACGTCGGCGTCGGCGGGGATTCCCGGTTATGTGGAGAGTTATCTTTACGCGGAGAAATTGGTGATGCGGAAGCGGAACATCGGGACGGAGGAGGTGGCGAACGCGGCGTTGTTTTTGCTGAGTCCGGCGAGCAGCGGGGTGAACGCGGCGACGCTGACGGTGGACGGGGGGCTGGGGTCGAATTATTTCGACGGGGAGGTCATCCGGCTGGCGATGCGGCGGGGCTGACGGGGCGCGGCGGCGGGTTGTGGCGGAGGCGGAGGACGAGGGACTGGAAGGCTGCGGCGCGTTTTTGGAAGACGGTTTCCAGCTCGAAGGGCCATTCGGAGGCGGGGCGGATTTCCCATTCGGGGCGGGTTCCGGCGAGGCGGCGGGCGGCGTCGAAGTAGGGGGCGTGGTCGGTGCGGAAAAAGAGGCGCGCGCCGGGCGGCAGCTTGTCGGCGAGGCGGTCGAGGAGGGGCGCGGCGAGGAGGCGGTTTTTCCAATGGCGGCGTTTGGGCCAGGGGTCGGGGAAGAGGGCGAAGACCTCGTCGGGGGCGAGTTCCGGCGGCAGGTTGTCGAGGAGGGCGAGGGCGTCGGCCTGGAGCCAATGGATGTTTTTCAGTCCGGCGCGGGCGGATTTGCGGGCGGCGCGGGCGAGGCGGTCGGCGAGGAGGTCAACGCCGAGGCAGAGGCGTTCGGGGCGGGTTTGGGCGAGGGCGGTGAGGAAGTGGCCGTGGCCGCAGCCGAGTTCGAGGGTGACGGGCGCGCCGGGCGGTCGGGAGGCGGCGGCGCGCGACAAGTCGCCGCGGAGGGCGAGGGCGCGTTGGCGCGTGAGGGCGTTGAAGGCATCCAGCGGCATCAGGCGGCGGAGGAGACGGGCGCCGCCGCCGCAAGTCAAACCCCCGCCCGTGTTCCTTATTGCACGGAGGTCACGGAGGCGGGAGGGCACGGGGATTTTCTGTAAAGATAAAAGATTAAAGATAAGAGATTTATTTCAACGCGAAGACGCGAAGGTTTTTTAGCGGAAGACAAGAAGAGGGATGGAGAGGGGCGGAGAATGCCGCGGGGCGCCGGCTCTTTCAATTGGTAATTGGTAATGAGTAATTGAGTCTGGCGCGCTTCGCGCGCGGCATTCTGAATTATTCATTACTCATTGTTAATTATTAATTAGCAGAGGTGAAGAGGGGCGTGCCCTGCCGCGGGGCGCCGCGGACGAACAGGGCTTTCCGGCTTGTTCTTCTTAACTTCTGTTCAACGGTTTGGATACTTTTTTTGTCCTTTGTGGTGAAACGAAACGAAAAGCAGGGACTACGCGCTCATGCGGTCGGCGGCGGGTTTGAGGGTTTGCCAGGCGCCGCGGGTGAAGTCGGGGACCGGCACCGGCATGCCGTTTTGGGCGACGGAGCGGGCGGAGAGTTCAAGGATGGCACTCCAAGCGGCGGCGTCATAGACGGTGAGGTCGGGGGTGGCGCCGCGGCGAACGCAGTCGAGGAGGCGGTGATTCATGACGTAGTCCATGCCGCCGTGGCCGGCGCCTTTCGCCTTTTGCCAGAGGGCGCGGACGAGCGGGTGGGCGTAGTGTTCGCGGATTTTCGCGAGGTCGGCGTCGTCGAGCCATTTGTGGGCGTTTTTGGCGGCGAGGCCGAGGTTGAGGGCGGCGGGTTTGTCGAGGGCGAGGCGGTCGGGGTAGCCGAAGAAGGTGGCGGCGGTGCCGGAGAGGGCGTTGATGCGGCTGTAGGGGCGGGGGCTGACGACGTCGTGCTGGACCATGATGGTGCGGCCGAGGGCGGTTTTGATGAGGGAGGTGTTCATGTCGCCGCAGCGGTAGGTTTCGGCGGCGTGGCGTCCGTTGTTGGGGCGGGTCTCGCGGAGGTGTTGGGTGAGGTTGTGTTCGCCGGAACTGACGGAGACGATGGTTTTGAATTGGTCGCCGCGGTTGATGCCGAGGTAGCGGGCGACGGGGCCGAGGCCGTGCGTGGGGTAGAGGTTGCCGTCGAGTTTGCGGTGGTAGTCGCGGCGCCAGTCGCCCTCGCTGTTCAATTGGAAGAGGACGTCGCGCAGGTCGTGGATGTAGGCGCATTCGGCGTGTTTGAGTTCGCCGAAGACGCCTTCGCGGACGAGGTTGAGGACGAGCAGTTCGCTTTGGTTGTAGCAGCAGTTTTCGAGGATGACGCAGTGGCGTTGGGCGCGTTCGGATGCGTCAACAAGTTCCCAGCATTCGTCAACGGTGACGGCGGCGGAGACCTCGACGAAGGCGTGTTTGCCGAGGGCGAGGGCGCGGGTCGCCATGGGTGCGTGCCACTCCCAAGGGGTGGCGATGTAGAGGACGTCGAGGGCGTCCATCGCGGCGAGTTTTTCCCACGCGGAGTTGGCGCCGGAGAAGGCGCGCGGGGCGGCGTCGGGGCGTTTGCGGCGGATGATTTCGGTCGCGCGGTCAACGCGGTCCTGGTGGATGTCGCAGAGGGCGGCGATTTCAACGAAATCGATGCCGGACAGGTCGCGGATGAGGGAGCGGCCGCGGCCGCCGGTGCCGATGACGCCGACGCGGACTTTTTCGAGCGGGTTGGTGGTGAGGTCGTGGACGGGTT
>JAISTY010000202.1 GCA_031272375.1 Opitutaceae bacterium
GAGGACGGGTTCGGAGAGGAAAACCTCTATCATCTTGCCGCCCCATGCGGCGTTGATGATGCCGACGGGGACGTTGAGGGCGCGCTGGATTTCGTCGGCGAAGAACCAGGCGGTGGCGGAGAAAACGGGGGCGTTCTTCGGGGTGGCGGGCAGCCAGACGACCGGCCGGGGCAACGCCGCCGCCGGGGCGGGTTGGGGGTTGAGGGGGACGCGCGCCATGCGGACGAGCGGGTTGGCGGCGGCGGCGATGGCGGCGGTGTCGCCGATCTGCCGGAGCGTCCACTCCATGTTGGACTGGCCGGAGGCGAGCCAGACCTCGCCGACGAGGATGTTTTTGACGGCAACTTGTCCGGCGGCGGAGGCGGCGGAGAGGGTGCGCGGCTCGGCGCTGGCCTCGAGCGCGGGAAGGGTGGCATGCCAGCGTCCGTCGGCGCCGGCGGTGGCGTTCGCGGTGACGCCGGCGAAGGCGACGCGGATCTCCGCGCCGGGGTCGGCGGAGCCGAAGACGGCGACGGGCCTGCCGCGCTGGAGGACGGCGTTGTCGGTGAAAAGCGGGGCGAGCGCGAGGGCCGCGCGGAGGGGCGTCCGGGCGGGGACGGCGAGGAACGCGAGGGCGAGAAGGACGAGGGCGGTTTGTTTTTTCATCGGGAAAACCAAACGGGGAGGCGGCGGTGTTGGAAGGAAACGGCGGTGTTTTTTCGCGCGGCGGGGCGGCGCGTCCAGCGCGGGGCGTTGGGGGGCGTTGGGATTTTGTTGGGGAAACGGGGAGCGGCGCGGAGGGGCTGTTTCGCGGAAGGGAGGCGGGCGTGTCCGGCGTTGAAAAACGGGCGGGAAGCCCGAAGCTGCGGGCATGGGATTTTTCTCGGACAGGCTCGGCGGGGGCGCGCGGGAGCTGGGGGAAGGCGCGCGGGACTTGCTGTTTCCGCCGCAGTGCGTCCATTGCGGGGATCTCACGGAAGGCAGCCCGCTGCGGCATGTGTGCGCGCCCTGCGCGGCGCGGATTTTCCGGGTGACGAGACCCTGTTGCGCGACCTGCGGGCATCCGTTTTTCGGGGAGGTGGACGCGGACGCGGAGCGGCTCTGCCCGCATTGCGCGGAGCTGGAGCCGGAGTTCGCCGGGGGGCGGACGGTGGTGTTGTTCAAGGGGGCGGCGCGGGATCTGGTGCACGGGTTGAAATACAACGGGGCGCTGTTCCTGCTGGAGGACATCGGGCGGCTTGTCGCGGAGAGCAAGGAGGCGCTGGAGTGGGCGCGCGGGCGGACGCTCGTGCCGGCGCCGCTGCACCCGCGCAAGGAGCGCGAGCGGGGCTACAACCAGGCCGCGCTGCTGGCGGAGGTCTTCGCGAAGGCGGCGGGCGGCGGGACGCGCGTGGAGCACCTGCTGCGGCGGGTCGCCGACACCGCGACGCAGACGTTTTTCGACCGGAAGGCGCGCATGGAAAACCTGCGGAACGCCTTCGCGCCGGCGGCGGGCGCGGCCATCCGGCGCGACACGCGGCACCTTGTCGTTGACGATGTTTTCACGACCGGCTCGACGCTCAATGCCTGCGCGCGGGCGCTGCGGAAGGCCGGCGCGCGGGACATCAACGTGCTGACGTTCGCGCACGGGTGAGCGGCGGCGGCGGGTTGCCGGGTTTGCGCGGCGGTCCGGGCGGGGCGCTGATTTGCGTTGCAGAGAGGGAGGACTGTGAAAGGTTGCGCGGCTCAACTTTCAGGCAAACCCATGAGCAAACACGAACGGTTCCGGTCGGCAGGCGATGGTGGCGCGGGCATTTTCGCGCGGATGTTTCCCGACAGGACGCTGCCGCTGGGGGTGTTCAGGCAGATCGTCCGCTGCGTGCGTCCGGCGGGGCTGCTGGTGTTGCTGGCGTCGGCGGGCTATTGCCTGTGGCTGTCGTGGTTCAAGTGGCTGAACCCGCAGATTGATTTTCCGCAGGAGCTTTATTTCTCGTGGCGGCTGATGGAAGGGGACGTTTTCGGGCGCGACATCTTCTGGCACAACGGCGCCTTGTCGGAGTATTGGAACGCGTTGTTATTCAAGATATTCGGCGTATCCATCAACACGCTTGTCTGGGCGAACCTGGCGACCTACGTGGTGATTGTGTGCCTGGCGTTCCGCCTGCTGCGGCTGGGGTTCGGGTGGTTCCCGGCATTGGTGTCGAGCGCGTTCGGGATCTTCATTTTCGGGTTCGGCGACTACAACGGCTGGGGCAACTACAACTACGCCGCGCCCTACTCGCACGCGGCGACGCACGGAATCCTGCTGCTGCTGGCGCTGCTGACGGTCGCGGCGCGGCGTCACGAGGGCGGCAAGCGGGACGGCTGGGGGGAGGGTTCCATTTACGGGCTGATGGCGTTGGTGAAGATCGAGTTCGTCCTGGCCGGCGGTGTGGTGATGGCGCTCGTCTGGCTGCACTGGCTTTACACGCGGGGATGGGCGCGGGCCTGGCAGCCGATGCTGCGCTCGGTCGCGGCGTGGACGGGCGTGCAGGCCGCGGCATGGCTGGTGTTCTTCCTGCTCTACTGGGCGAAATCCGACGCCAATTGGAGCATCGTGGATCCGGAGTTGGTGACGCGCTGCTACGTGTTCCGTCCGTTCGAATGGCTGGCGGACGCGGCGGGCTGGCCGGCGTTGCTGGCGTTGACGCGCCTGGCCTACGCCGCGGCGGACACGGCCTGGTCGGTGCTCATGCCCTTCAAGACCCAACTCGTCACGAGCACCTTCACGGAGCTGACAACCGGGGTCGCCGACTGGCGGAACCACCTGTGGCTGCACATCGAGGTTTTCGCGATAGGGACGCTGGCGCTGGCGGCGCTG